>JBMZMY010000003.1:0-68736 GCA_049619435.1 Synechococcus sp. | reverse complement strand
ATGACCTGCGTCAGAACCGACCGTGATCTTGGTCACACAGGTCCATGGTGCTGCAGTTTGGACCTCGGATTCATTGCGTTAGCTCGACTGCTTCAGGTTCCCAGGATGGGACCACATTCAAGATTCTCTTTGATGGCTTGCTCTGACATCGCGCCTCCTGCTTTTCCCCAAAGGGTCTTGTATAGCTTTCAGCCTGTTGATGAGAGACGCCCCGCAGGCATCGGGCTTCCCGATTCTCTTTGGATCGATTGATTCGCGAGATGTCTGAGGATTGGGTCTCGTGATTGCAGTCTTATTCTTTTTTATTCATATTTCATCCCCTCTTTGAGGGATTAAAGCGGTTCTGTGTATCCCTTAACTGGTTGATTTAAGACGTCGTTCTTTGCTTCTTGCCCTCGGTTTGTGGTGGAATCGCCTGCAGAATGGTTTCGCTGAAGTTGTTTGCCATGCAGGTGTGATCAGGCTTCAATTGCTCAAGTTCGGCAAACCATTTTGCGTACTCACGGTGATAGAGCAGGGATGAAAGCCTGCTGCTGATGCGGGCCGTGATGGCGATAACGGCTGCACGCATGGACGGTTCGTCGTCGGTATGCATCCGTTCCACAATCCGCTGCCGCCACTCATTGGGTGGGGCGTACAGCGTTACGACATCCAACCGTTTGCAACGGCTCACGATCTGATGCAGCAGCTTCAGGTTTGAACGGTGGTTAATGCTGGTGAGATCCAGGTGAATCAGCAGGCAGTGCTTCAGCTTGCGGGTTTTTCGTTTCCGACGGTTGTTTGGATCCATCCATCGCTGCATGCGCTCGACGGTGGAGCGTTTCAGTGTTGGATTGGAGTCGCATTCCAGTTGTTGAAGCACCGTCGTGACGAAGGCATCGTGTGGCTGCTGAACCATCCTGCGAATCAGATGAGTTTTGCCGCAGCCTGAAGCTCCAGCGATCACGATTACGTGGCGTGGGTTTCGCTGTTTCTGGGTAAGTTTGATCGCTAAACGTGTCTTCACCATGTCAGCCTGCCGGTTGACCATTGATCAGTAACGGCGTCCACGTTTGCTGATGACAAGATTTGATGCATCTTAGGACGACGATCGTGCCATTCAGAAATCATGCGTTGTCGGCGGTTTGATGAACTCAAGCGGCTTTAATCTGTGGATTGGTTCGATTGTGCTTGGGACTCTTTTTAGCTCTGTTTTCGTCCGATTAGCCAACCGCTGATCGCCAGCATCAGCACAGAAGCGCAGAACTGCAGTACTTCATTGATGTTGCTGATCTGAAAGCTTGTGAGCAGTTTGAATCCGGTCACAATCAGAGCCACGATGATGACTTTGGTGAGCTTCTGCTTCAGGCTGTCTAGAGATTCAATCTTGAGTAGGTTCTGACGATGTTCGGATTGGCCTTGAAGACGGTCGTCAATATCTGAAATCACCAATTCATAAATCCCGTAACCAAAAATCAGCAGGGCGATTCCGATCAGGTAAAAGTCGATTCCGCCGACAACTTTGCTGATGACAAGGTTGGCATTGCCGCGTTTGATTTCCCCGCTGATCACTTTGCTGATCGCCGATAGTTCTTCGTTGGTGCCGACAATGAAACAGCTGACGCTTCCCACCAGACTCATCACCACCGGAACGATGGTGACCAGTCGAAATCTCCAGATCAGCCGTTCAAAGCGGGCTTCGAGATGCGACTGTCGCGTGATTCCCATGGGGTGTGCTGCGGAGACTGACGGCACGCGGGATCGGGGCCGAGCCAGAATGGGTTGAAGCATTCTGGACCTGATGGCAGAGATCGACCTCGACGATGGGTTGAAGGCCCTTGTGGCCGATATCGGCAACGACATCGTCATCGACGGCGAGGTTTTGGAGGGCTGCGAGGTGGCTCCCGATGAGCTCGATGAGATGGATGAATCCCAGGCAGCAGCGGTTGCCGCCCATGTGTTTCAGGCTCTGTTCGAGCATGCGGTGCAGAACCAAGTGGGAGCCACTGCCGATCCCGATGAAGGTCTCTGGACCGGCAACGTGGATGGCTTCCAGTTTGAAATCGAGCGAGATCCCACCGGGGATCTGCTTGTGAGCTATCACCTGGCTGGTAGCTGATGGAGCTCGCTCAGCTCAAAGCGGTGCTGACGGACCGACTCGGTCAGCGTGTGCATCAGGTGTTTGCGGCCGATGGAGCTCCGATTTCCACAATCGAAGAGCTCTACCAACCCATGCCAGCGGGGTTTCGCGGCCAATTGGAACTGGCGAACGGAACCAGACAGGTCTGGGATTTGTGGCAGGAGGACGAAGACACGTGGAATTTCAGCTCGTCGCCCGTGCTCGAGCCTTAAGAGCTCAAATGTTGTCGTTGCTGGCGTTGTGATGAATGCCTTGCATGGTGTTCTTCAGCTCTGCAACATCCTGAAGACCGTTGGAATCAAACCAAGGCGCTGATTCCCAGTCGAAACCCTCGCCGAAGGTATTGTCCGGTGCCACGACATACCAGTGGCAATCCACATCCGGAACGTCAACGGCGCAGCGGGACCAGTCGTTTTGCCATTGGGGCACCTGAACCCACATGACCGCTGCAAAGACGAAGGAAAGCAAGCTGCGCAGCATGGGTCCAGCCGTTGTCGGCTTGAGACTATACCGAATCTTTATGGCCTGTGCTTCTTCGTCGCCGTTGAGACCGTGATCGAGCAGACTTATGGCAAGACGAAAGCCCCTTGTGAAAGAAGTCTCAGCCGTTGAAATGATTGCCCGCTCGCTGGCGAAAGTGGCCGCTGGAGCGGGTGTTGCCGCTGTTCTGCTTTGGCTGACTTACGTGATGCTGGATTTCGGACACATGCAATCCGGATTCACGCTGCCCCAATCCAGTTATTGAGCCACGCGCTCGTAGCGCTGGCTGGAGAGCGGCCATCGCGTGTGAGCCCCACCGCCTGATTCGGTCCATTCCAAGCCGATTCCAATCAGCATGAGCAGGGCAACTGCTGGTAATAAACCTGTGATTGGGTTGAAGCGTGGTTGTTGACGAAATAGAAGTCTCATAAACAGCAGTTGCATTCAACAACTGTTATTTAGAAGGTTCTAGGTTTCGGTAATCTGAGAGCACTCTGAGTGGCTGATGAGCGGTTGCAATCAGTTGTTTTCGTTGCCTTTTTGCAGATCGCGCTTGATCAGAGCAAGTAAATAGGAGGGTGACTTGTAGCGGGTTGGTAGACAGCGGTTCAAGGTTTCAAGGTGTCCCCAGCAGACCGTCCGTTCAATTTCTTCAGCCGACTTTCCCTGCTGAAGCAACCGCCGCAGTGCCTTGCAGTACATCGGATATCCCGCTTCCAGTTCGCCGATCGTCAGCTTGGTCTGGGGCATGGGATCACTCCTGCACCCTTACAACCTATGCAACCGCCTTGCTTCAAAGCGCCCGGAGAGCGGCCGGGCGCAACACTTTGGGTCAGCTTTTTTAGCGGCGATCAACGAAAACGTTTCGCGCTGTCATGCCCCAAGCCAGGCAACGCAGTCGATTTCCACCCGTGATCCCTTGGGCAGAGCTGCAACCTGCACGCAGGCCCGTGCTGGGCTCACACCGTCTCCAAACACCTCGGCATAAATTCCATTGACCGTCTGGAAGTCGCCGAGATCCGCCAGGAACACCGTGGTGCGGACAACATCCGTTGCTTTCGCCCCCGCTTCGCTGAGTACGGCCAAAAGGTTGCTCAGCACCTGACGCGTTTCAGCAGCGACATCGCCATTCCCCACCATCTCCCCTGTGGCTGGATCGAGGGGAATCTGGCCTGAGCAATACAGCCAGCCTCCTGCCAGCACAGCCTGGTTGTAAGGACCAACCGGTGCTGGAGCCGAAGTCGTGGTGATCGCGCGTGCGCTCATGTCCGAAGTCACAGAATGGCTGGAATCATCGCGTTTCGTCTTGCCATCGCCTTCCGGCCCTGTCGAACTGCGTGATCTGTGGCATCGCTACGCCACAGAAGGAGATGAATGGACGCTGCGGGGGGTCGATCTCCAACTGTCTCCAGGGGAACTCGTTGGCTTGCTCGGGCCCTCCGGATGTGGAAAAACCACCCTGTTGCGCCTGATCGCTGGGTTCGAACGGCCCAATCGAGGGGAGGTTCGTCTTCAGGAACGCACCGTCGCGGGAGGGGGACGTTGGTTGCCTCCAGAACGCCGGGGCGTGGGCATGGTGTTTCAGGACTATGCCCTGTTTCCGCATCTCACGGCCTGGCAGAACGCTTGTTTCGGATTGCGGCCGGGGCAGGACGACAGCCGGGCCAGCTGGTTGCTCGACTTGATGGGGCTGGCTGATCTGCATGAGCGTTTTCCCCATCAGCTTTCCGGCGGCCAGCGTCAACGTCTGGCGTTGGCTCGAGCCTTGGCACCTGCACCGAGTGTGGTGCTGCTCGACGAGCCCTTCTCCAACCTGGATGTGGAAGTGCGTTTGCGCTTGCGCAGTGAACTGGCTTCGGTGCTTCAGGTTTGTGGGACGACGGGGCTGATCGTCACCCACGACCCCGGTGAGGCGCTGGCGATCTGTGATCGTGTTGCCGTTCTGCGCGATGGGGTGATTCATCAATGTGCCCCTCCCCGGGAGTTGGTGCAAAGTCCAGCAACGGCGTTTGTCAGCCGGTTTGTCCTGCAGGCGAATCTTTTGCCTGTTCAACACGCCTCTGATGCCGATGGATGTCTGCAGTGCGCGATTGGCACCCTTGTGGCGTCCGGTCTGTCCTCATCGACTCCGCTGGACGCGGAGGCTTGCGTGATGGTGGAACCCAGCGCCATCCGCATGACCTTGGATCCGTCCGGAGAGGCCTGTGTGATGGGTCGCGAGTTTTTGGGCCATGCCTGGCAATACCGGATTCAGCTTGATGGGCTCACCCTGAGGTTGGTTCTGCCCCTTGAGATGGATCACCCCAGGGGGACCCGCTGCCGACTGTCCTTCCGTCGAGGAGCTGAGCCGATCTTGTATCCCCAGCGACAGCGTGTTGCCGTTGTGGCCTGAGCCATCGCGCTTCAGCCCGTCCAGCAGTCCTTGTGCTGACGCAGCTGGGCAAGGGCATCGGCGGAATCGGCTTGCAAAAACAAGTTGGTCGTTCGCTCCAGTGCGATTGAGCTGGGCAGGCTGAGTTCGCCGCGAGCGCGACGCTCGCAGACGTCCTGCAACCGTGCCGCGATCGCTGGATCGCTGGGGCGCTGTTGAGCGGCCCAACGCAGATTGGCTTCGGTGTACTCGTGGGCGCAGCAGACTTTGGTGTCTGCTGGTAAGGCATTCAGCCGTTGCAGTGCTGTGTGCATGTCCTTGGCGGAGCCCTCGAACAGGCGGCCGCAGCCACCGGCGAAGAGGGTGTCGCCACTGAAGACAAGGGGGCCAATGGCAGGGTCGGCGTCCGCTGTGATCGCAAAGGCGAGATGGGCACGGGTGTGTGCCGCAACGTCGATGACCTGTACGACGGTGTCAAGGAGGGTGATCTGGTCGCCCCCTTGGACCGAAATGGTCTGGAAGGGAATCCGCTCACGGTCCTTCGCTGAAGCGACGACAGCGGCCATCGGCCAGTGCTCGAGCAGACCCAGGGTGCCTCCGATGTGGTCGGGGTGGTGATGGGTTTGCAGGACGGCCTTGAGTTCGAGGCCCCGCGAGACCAGCCACTCCTGCACAGGACGAGCGATGGCGGGGTCCACCACCACGGCGTTCTGGCCGCGGGTCCACAGCCAGACCACGTTGTCCTGAAGCACTGGCAGGGCGTGGAGTGTGGAGTTCATCGTTAAAGTCCTGCCTGGTTTCCTGGTCAACGCTGGACCCATGATCACCGTTGCGTTGGCCAAGGGAGCGCTGCTCAAAGATTCAGTGGCACGCTTTGCCGCTGCTGGACTGGATTTTTCCGCTGTTCTGGATAAGAACAATCGCCAGCTAATGCTGCCGACACCCTGCGGTCGTGCTCGGGCATTGCTGGTGCGCAACGGCGACGTGCCCACCTATGTGGCCTACGGCCAGGCTCAACTGGGTGTTGTCGGCTACGACGTTCTCAGTGAGCACCAGTTGCCCGTCGCCCATCTGGTCGACCTTGGCTTCGGGGGCTGTCGGATGTCTGTGGCGGTTAAAGAAAGCAGCGGATACACCCGTGCGGCAGACCTGCCCCCCCACTGCCGGGTGGCCAGCAAATTCACCCACTGCGCTCGGCATTATTTCGACGCCCTCGATCTGCCGGTTGAGTTGGTGCATCTCAATGGTTCCGTTGAGCTTGGTCCGATCACGGGGATGTCCGAGGCGATTGTCGATCTGGTTGCCACGGGTCGCACCCTGCGAGAAAACGGTTTGATCGCCATTGAGGATCTGTTCCACTCCACGGCACGGTTGGTCGGTCATCCGTTAGCCATGCGCCTCGATCAGGGCGAACTGCGCGAGATTGTGGATGCCATGCGCCAAGCCTCCGCCGTTGCAGCTGAGGTGGCCTGATGTCTGTTTTGGGTGATTGGCGACGCGTCAGGCGTCTCGGTCAGTATCTGAGTCGTGATCGGCGCCGACTGCTGCTCACACTGACGCTGCTAATTCCCGTGGCATTGGCTGGGGCGATTCAGCCGTTGCTGGTGGGCCAGGCGATCAGCGTGCTTCGGGGTGAGGCCAGTCTCCCTTGGCTTGCCTCGTTATCCATCTCTGCCGCGATCCGTCTGCTGGTGAGCCTGCTGTTGGCTTCCGTGCTGCTTCGTCTGGCCTTCCAGGGGCTCCAGAGCTTCAACATTCAGGCGATTGGCCAGCGGCTCACAGCTCGCATCCGTGATGACCTCTTTTCCCACGCGCTGTCGCTGTCATTGAGGTTCCACGACGGCATGCCCGTCGGCAAGCTGTTGACACGACTCACCAGTGATGTGGATGCCCTGGCCGAGGTCTTCGGCAGTGGTGCGGTCGGCGTCCTTGGTGATCTGGTCAGCCTGCTGGTGATCGCCACCACGATGCTGCTGATCGAATGGCGTCTTGGCCTGCTGCTGCTCTGCACTCAGGTGCCGGTGACGGCCGTTGTGATCTGGTTGCAACGCCGTTACCGCAAGGCCAATTACCGCGTTCGCGAAGAGCTCTCCCAGCTCAATGCCGATTTTCAGGAAAACCTCCAGGGTCTGGAGGTGGTGCAGATGTTCCGGCGTGAGCAGGTGAATGGAGCTCGGTTTGCCCGGACCGGTGCGGCCTACCGCCAAGCCGTCAACGGAACCATTTTCTTTGACAGCAGCATTTCAGCGTTTCTCGAGTGGGTGGCTCTCGGAGCCGTGGCCACGGTTCTCGCTGTCGGAGGCTGGATGGTCACCAATGGTGCGATGGGTCTGGGCATTCTCACCACCTTCATCTTGTATTCCCAACGCCTGTTCGATCCTTTGAGACAGCTGGCGGAACGCTTCACCCAGATTCAGGGCGGTCTGACCGCGGTCGAGCGCATCGGTGAGTTGCTCGAGCAACCCCTGGAGATCATTGAATCCCCCGATGCCCGTCCCATCGACGGAGGCGGCGTGGGCGAAGTCATTTTTGAAGACGTCAGCTTCAGCTATCGCCCTGATGAGCCGATCCTGCGCAATCTGTCCTTCCGAATTGCCCCTGGGGAGCATGTGGCTCTCGTCGGTCCGACCGGTTCCGGTAAATCCACGGTGATCCGCCTGCTGTGCCGGCTGTACGAACCCCAGACCGGTCGCATTCTTCTGGATGGTCGCGATATCCGCTCGATTCCCATTGCTGATCTGCGTCAGCAGCTTGGGGTGGTGCTTCAGGACACCTTCCTGTTCAGCGGCAATGTCGCCGACAACCTTCGTCTCAATCGGCCGATCAGCGACCAGCGCTTGCAGGATGTCTGTTCGGACCTTGGCCTCGATGGTTTGCTCGAGCGTCTGCCTCAGGGACTCCAAACCGTGTTGCGTGAGCGTGGAGGGAACCTTTCCTCAGGGGAACGTCAACTGCTGGCTGTGGCCCGCGTGGCCATCCGCAATCCAACGGTGCTCGTGATGGACGAGGCCACCGCGTTCATGGATCCGTCCACGGAGGCCACCTTGCAGCGTGATTTGGATCGATTGCTGCAGAAACGCACGGCTGTTGTGATCGCCCACCGTTTGGCCACGGTTGAGGCATCCGATCGGATTCTTGTTCTGCGTCGTGGTGAGCTGATTGAGCAGGGCACCCATCTCGAACTGCGGGCGCGCGGTGGTCTTTATGCCCAGCTGGCCGATCTGCAGGAACGGGGTCTCGCCAAACTGTGACCTTGTCCTCCGCTCTGCCGATTCCTGACACCTCGTTCCTCGAGCAGTACGGCGAGGAGGCGCGTCTGTGTCCCTGCAGCAATGATCAGATTCGCCTGGTCTTCAGCCAGACCCACCCCTTCGATCTGGTGGAGCTAGAGCAGCTGTTAGAGGCGGTTGGTTGGAGCCGACGTCCGGTGCGTCGGGTGCGGAAAGCCTTGCAGCACAGCCTGCTGACGGTCGGGCTGTGGCGGCATGACCCAAGGATCCCCCGGCTTGTTGGTTTTGCCCGCTGCACCGGTGATGGCATCCTTGAAGCCACCGTCTGGGATGTTGCGGTGCATCCGCTGTATCAAGGCAACGGCTTGGGTCGTCATCTGATGACGTACGTGTTGGACGTCCTGGCCGATCGAGGCACCGAGCGCGTCAGCCTGTTCGCCGATCCTGGCGTGGTCAGTTTTTATCAGCGTCAGGGATGGGATCTCGAGCCCCAGGGCCACCGCTGTGCCTTTTGGTACGCCAGCTGAACGGTTTGTTGTAAGCCACGACCAACTCCTCAGCGCAGACCCCGCGGCGCCAGAGCCGCCGAAGGTGTGCATTGGTCCAACTGCGCTGGATCACACCGTCGCGCTGCCAGCGGCGCGCGCTGGTGCGAATCGGTTGGTTCAGGGGCCGCAGACGCGTGAGCCGCTTCAACCGTTGCACCAGCTCCAGGTCTTCCATCAGTGGAAGCGGGCTGTACCCGCCGCTTTGGTCATAGAGCGCGCGATGGATCAGCAGCCCCTGGTCGCCGTAGGGCTCTTGGAAGCAGCGGCAGCGCCATTGCACAGCGCCTTCCAGCAGTCGCAGCATCGCTCCTGGGCCGTCGATGCGTAGATCGAAGTAAAACGCCTGAGATGCAGCCCCTGGTGTCGTGATGGTGGTCTGGACCACCTGGCTCCAGGTTGTGCTCAGGCGACTATCGGCATGCAGCACCAGCAGCCAGTGCCCCTGCGCTTGCTGCACCGCCCAGCGCAGCTGGTGGCCGCGACCTGGCGTCGGACAGTTCAGAACCGTTGCCCCGGCGATTCTGGCGGCGCTGGTGGTCTCATCATTGCTTCCAGCGTCGGCAATCAGGATCTGCAGTGTCCCTGGCCAGCGCTGGAGATCAGCCAGCAGCAGAGGCAGGCTGCCGGCTTCCTGGCGGGTTGGTATCAGCACACTGAGGTCGACCGTCATCGTTGGCTCAGAGCCCCAGCCAGGGCTGCAGATCGCGGAGATGGTCGATGTCCTGCTGCTCGTTGAGCAGTTCAGTGCGGAGTTCAGCGTTGTTGCAGTGCTGCAGCGTGCGTGCCAGCACCGTTGCTTCCCCCCAGGGGATACCGCTGAAGGGCCAGAGATTGGGTCGGCGCAGCAGTGTTGGGTGCAGGCCGATCAGCCAATAGCCCCCATCGCAAGCGGGCCCGAGCACCACATCGTTCCGTTGCAGCACGGCCAGGGCCTGAATCAGCGCGTGACGGTTCAGCCCGGGGAGATCGGTGCCGATAAACAACTGCGCCTCTCCCCGCTGGACACGGTGGGTGCGAAGGGTCTGACGACGCAGACGACAGCCCAGCGAGCCCTCTCCCTGCAGCACTGTGATCTCGGCCCCGAGGCGTTGACCCCAACGCTGGGCGTGGCGGGGGCCTAATCCACTGACGGCCAACTGCAGTTGGATCAGCCCTGCGCTGTGGAGTTCTCGGCACACCGCCAGGGTGTGGCTGCAGAGGCGCCGTTGGATTCGCGCCGCCCGTTCACTGGCTGCGGACAAGCACAGACGCTGGTTCAGATCCCTGCTGAGGCGGCGTTTGCAGCGTCCAGGGGCTGGCCAGCGGGCCATCACGGTCAGCACTGGAGCGGTGCTCATCTCAGCTGCGGCGGGGCATTTCCCGCGGTCGCACCGACAGCACCTCGGTGGATCCATCGCGTTCGATCGTGATCGGCATCGCTTGCCCCACCTGGCCGCGATCCACCGCCAGTTGCACATCCGAGGGATTGTTCACTGTCGTGCCACTCACCTTGATGATCAGGTCGCACTGGCGAATGCCGGCCTCACTGGCTGGTGTGTTGGGCACCACATTCACCACTAGAACGCCATTGACCTCTGGAACCCGGCATTGGGTGGTGGTGGCATTGATCTCCCGGGCCAGTTGCGGCGTGAGGCTGCGGAGCTCCACCCCGATGAAGGGATGGGAGGCCTGACCGGTGCTCACGATTTGCTGGGCGATGCGTTTGGCCAGATTGATCGGCACGGCAAAGCTCAGCCCTGCCCCAGGGGCCTGGCGAATCGCCGTGTTCATCCCGATCACCTGGCCGGCAGCGTTGATCAGCGGGCCGCCGCTGTTGCCGGGGTTCACGGCCGCGTCGGTTTGGATGTACGGCACACGTTGACCATCACCAATGGCGTTGGTGCGCCCCACAGCGCTGATGATCCCCGCCGTCACCGTGTTGTTCAGACCAAAGGGATTGCCGATGGCGATCGCCCACTCCCCAGCCTGCAGCCTGTTCGAATCCCCAAGAGCGGCCACGGGCAGATTGTCGGCCACCACCTTGACCACAGCGACATCGGTCAAGGGGTCACCGCCGAGCACCTTGCCGTTGAAGCTGCGACCGTCCGGCAGGGTCACTTTCACCTGATCTGCACCGCGAACGACATGTTCGTTGGTGAAGATCAGGCCGTTGGCGCGGGTGATGAAGCCAGACCCCTGGCCCTGCTGCCGGCTGGTGGATGGGCCGAAGCCGAACATGCCGCCCAGGGGGTTGTTGATCTCCTTGACGGTGTCGATGCGGACCACGGCAGGGCCCACCCGGTTGACCGCTTTCACGATCACGTTCTCGCCCGGCTGGAGGGGGGCTGATCTGGGTTG
Organism: Synechococcus sp.; assembly: GCA_049619435.1. GTDB lineage: Bacteria > Cyanobacteriota > Cyanobacteriia > PCC-6307 > Cyanobiaceae > Parasynechococcus. The sequence goes on along the minus strand of JBMZMY010000003.1, from coordinate 57,651 downwards.
GTCGCTCACCACCGGCGGTGGGGTGACTGTGGTGTCTTGGGGCTTGCGCCCCAGGTTCAGATTCGCCAGATCACAGCCGGTGACTGTGGTTCCGACCAGCGCTAGAGCGATCCAGTGCAGCGACCGTTGCATTCCGGCTTCGTTGTTCCTGTCTCATTTAACGCGGATCAAACCGCCAGGCATGCGTAGATTCGGACCTCAAGCTCTTTGACGGTTTTGGTGAAGACGGGAGAAGAGCTTTGGCGAGAGGTGCAGCAGGCCCTTCAGGCCACGCTGAGCAAGCCAACCTTTGAGACCTTCATCCGCCCGACCGGTTGCAGCGGATTCGCTAACGGCGAGCTGAAGCTGCTGGCGCCGAACCCGTTTGCCAGCATTCGTCTGCGTGAGCAGTTGTTGCCCACGATCGCTGAGATGGCGAGCAGTGTTTGCGGGCAGCCCGTTCAGGTGACGGTTCTGGCCGATACCGCGATGCCTGCTCCAGAAGCCGGCGGTGGCGAGGATCTCGATGCTCCGATTGCCGCCCCAGCGCAGCCGGCAAAGCCGGCGGGGCAGCCTCGCCGCTACCTCCCGGGTCTGAACCCGCGGTATGTGTTCAGCCGCTTTGTGGTTGGTCCAAACAGCCGCATGGCCCATGCCGCTGCCCTGGCGGTGGCCGAAGCACCCGGCCGTGAATTCAATCCGCTGTTCATCTGCGGTGGGGTCGGCCTTGGCAAGACCCATCTGATGCAGGCCATCGGTCACTACCGGCTTGAAATTGATCCGGATGCCCGTGTGGCGTATGTCTCCACCGAAACGTTCACCAATGACCTGATCCAGGCCATTCGTAAAGACGGCATGCAGGCCTTCCGCGATCGCTACCGGGCCACGGATCTGATCTTGGTGGACGACATCCAGTTCATCGAAGGGAAGGAGTACACCCAGGAAGAGTTCTTTCATACCTTCAACGCCCTCCATGAGGCCGGCCGGCAGGTGGTGATTGCCAGTGATCGTCCACCCAGTCAGATCCCCCGCCTCCAGCAACGGCTGATCTCGCGTTTTCAGATGGGGCTGATCGCGGATATCCAGGCCCCGGATCTGGAAACACGCATGGCGATTCTCCAGAAGAAGGCCGAGCACGAGCGGATGGCCCTGCCGCGGGACCTGATCCATTACATCGCCGGCCGCTTCACCTCGAATATTCGAGAACTGGAGGGAGCGCTCACCCGGGCCGTCGCCTTTGCGTCGATCACCGGTCTGCCGATGACCGTTGAATCGGTGGCGCCGATGTTGGATCCCACTGGTCAGGGGGTGGAGGTGACTCCACAGCAGGTGATCGACAAGGTGTCCGAGGTCTTTGCCGTGACGGCGGAGGAGATGTGCAGCAGCACCCGACGACGGGCGGTCAGCCAGGCGCGGCAGGTGGGCATGTACCTGATGCGCCAGGGCACCGATCTCAGCCTGCCTCGCATCGGCGAAACCTTTGGGGGCAAGGACCACACCACCGTGATGTACGCCATCGATCAGGTGGAAAAGCGCCTGGCGAATGACCCGCAGCTGGCCAGCCAGGTGCAGAAGGTGAAGGATTTGCTGCAGATCGATTCGCGGCGTAAGGGCTGATCCGTTAACCGCGCCAACCGGGCATCTCGCCCGCGCTACTTGAGCAGACCAGCCTGCGTGCCGGAGGCAGTGCCGGCTCGAGGGCCCTGGAGCTGAACGGGGGTAATGGCCGCCGCCGCAGCCATGCTCCCCAGCGGAATTCGTGATACGGGATCTGCGGCTGCGGGGTGATGAGTCCTTCTTTCTTCAGCTTCCACACCAGCGAGCGGTAGGGATCGTCATCCAGGCCCATCAAGGATTCCGGCAGGTCCTTGGCGGCATGGGGGCCCTTGCCACGACCATCGATCAGATACAGCCAGCCTTTTTCCTGGAGAAAAGCCAGAACATCGTTGGAACTGGAGGTCGAACGGTCATCAACCAAATAGGCCCATGTGCTCGCCCCAGGGTTCTGCTCGAGTAGGGCTCGCAAGCGGTGATGCCGATCCAGCATCCAAAGGTTGCCGGTCCCGTCTTTCACCACAGGAACCGGCTTGCGTCGCAGGTAGCGCAGATGTTGTTGCTCGGTTTCCTTGGCGAAGTCGATCTGACGAGCCCAGATTTCCGCGAAGCCCACACTCCATTGGGTGGGACGCAGGTCGGCGATGGCCACCTTGAACAGTGCGCTGTCGTCCCCTGCTTTGGGAATGGGGGTGTAGGTGGGGTGGGGTAGAGACACACCACTGGGCTTTGGGTGGCCACTATGACCGAAGTTTCGCTGGAACGAACGATGGCGGAGGTCCTCTCCTGGGAGCAGCTGGCTGACCACGCTGTGCCGGAGCCGGATCGGGTCAATGGTCCCACCAATGCCCAAGCCACACTGCGCCTGTTCGGGCAACCGGAGAGTGCCGTTCGCGTCACGCTGTATCGCGACTTGCATGCCTGGTGCCCCTACTGCCAGAAGATCTGGCTGTGGTTGGAGTTCAAGCGGATTCCCTATCGCATTCGCAAGGTCACGATGCGGTGTTATGGCGCCAAGGAGCCCTGGTATTTGCGTCAGGTTCCATCGGGAATGCTTCCGGCTCTCGAACTCGATGGCGAGCTGATCACCGAGAGCGACGTGATCCTGCTCGCTTTGGAGCGTCGCTTCGGGCCTCTGGGGATGCCGTTGGAGTCCGACCAGGCCATGGAGCATCGTCAGTTGGAACGGCTCTTGTTCCGCGCCTGGTGCCTTTGGCTGTGTTCCCCTGGTCTGAGTCTCCGCCAGCAACGCCAGGCTCGAGAGCAGTTTCGTGCCATGGCCCAGCGTTTTGAGCGGGCCCTGTCGGTCACGGCATCACCCTGGCTAGAGGGTGATGGTCCCAGTGGTGTTGATCTGATTTTTGTGCCCTATGTGGAGCGGATGAATGCCTCACTCGCGTACTACAAGGGCTATCGACTGCGGCAGGAGCATCCCGCCATTGATCGTTGGTTTTGTGCCCTAGAGGCCCTGGAGACCTATCGCGGTACCCAGAGCGATTTCCATACCCATGCCCACGATCTGCCACCGCAAATGGGCGGCTGCTGGCGGGATGATGATCCGATCGCGCTGGCACTGGCTGAGCAGATTGATGATGGTCGTGGTTTGGTTGACGACGAAACCCGTTGGCCTCAATCGGCCGAAGACGATGAAAGGATGCGTCGGATGGCCTTAAGTCGCGTGTTGAAGCATCGGCACAGATTGCTGGCTGTGAATCCCTCAGGAGCTGGATTGGATCACCCACTGCGTGCCGCCTTGACAACGTTGGTGACGCAGCAGAGTTGTGCTCCTGAGGCGGGCAGTGCTGCTGGATTGCGGTATCTCCGGGACCGAATCTCCGTGCCGAGGGATATGCCATTGATGGCAGCTCGCTTTCTGCGTCAGGCTCTTGAGTCGACGGCGCAATGCGATGGTCCGGATCAGGGCGATCCAATTCCCCTGAACCATCGTTTTGATCAGGACCCCAAGCCGTTTCAGCCGCGCCCGACGTAGGGCGCATGCAGGATTGACGCCAGATCGTCGACGCCGTAGTTCAACCAATCGCCGAGCTCCTTGATCAGCGCCTCATGATCGGCGTGCCGCTGTTCCTTGTTCAGCTGGTGCAGTCGATGGCTCATGTCGTCGGACGTGATCATCAAAACGATCTCTCTCCGCTGGGCCCGCTGAAGATCAGAGGGTTCCGGTAGGTGTGAACGAGCGGGCTGTGGTTTTTTCATTGTTCAGAAACCATGCATGGCTGGGATGTGAGAGATCTATGGCCCTTCAGACAACTTCTGTAGCGACCATAACTGTCTTGATCTCGAAAAGCCCGTCCAGTCACTCGGGAGAATGGAGGGGTTTGCTCGAGCTGCTGACGTGAGCCCGACCTTGGATCTGGTGGTGATTGGCGCGGGTTCGGGAGGCCTGGCCGCGGCGAAGCGCGCGGCGCGTCATGGGGCAACGGTTGCCCTCGTGGAAGGCGACCGCGTGGGCGGGACCTGTGTGATCAGGGGGTGCGTCCCGAAGAAGCTCCTGGTCTATGGGGCTCATGCCCGTGAACAGCTCCACGACGCCAGGGCCTACGGGCTTCAGATCGACTCGGTCCGCTCCGATGTGGCTGATCTGCTGCAGCGCGTGCGGAACGAGGTGGATCGTCTGAATGCTCTGCACCTTGATTTTCTTGAGCGTGCTGGTGTGCGACTGGTGCGGGGCTGGGGGCGCCTCACGGGCCCACACACCGTCGGGGTGTCCGCGACGCGTGGCGGGGATCTGGAGCAGGACCTTCAGGCCAAACGGATTCTGATTGCTGTTGGCGGCCAGCCCAATCGTCTTGCCATTCCTGGCAGCGAGCTGGCCTGGGTCAGCGACGACATGTTCCTGCAGCAGAGCTATCCCGATGCCGTGGTGGTGGTGGGTGCGGGTTTCATCGCCTGCGAATTCGCTTGCATTCTTCAGGGGCTTGGTGTTGCGGTGACGCAGGTGGTGCGTGGCCCGCGTCTGTTGCGCGGATTTGATGCTGAACTCGCCGATGCGGTGCTGGATGGCATGCGTGAGGCCGGGATTACGGTGCGATTTGAGCAGCAACTCACGGCGATCGAGGGTGAGCCGGGCGCGCTCACTGCTGTGCTGGATGACGGCGAGCGCGTCGCTTGCGGAGGCGTCTTGATGGCCACAGGACGCCATCCCTGGCTGGAGGACCTTGGCCTTGAGACCGCTGGGGTGTCTGTTGATCAAGGTCGAATCGTTGTTGATGACGATCAGGCCACATCCGTCCCTGGGATCTTTGCCGTGGGCGATGTCACCGATCGGGTCAATCTCACCCCGGTGGCCATCGATGAGGGCCGGGCTCTAGCCGACCGCTTGTTCGCTGGTCTTGAGCGTCAGGTGGACCATGAACGCGTGGCGATGGCTGTGTTCAGCACGCCTGAACTCGCCAGCATCGGTCTCTCCGAGGAGCAGGCCATTGAGCGCCACGGCGCGGAGGCGATCGTGGTTCATCGCGCCCGCTTCCGCTCGATGGATCGAGCCCTGCCGGCGACGGGTCCCCGGTGTCTGCTCAAACTGGTGCTCGATCGGGAGAGTGATCGGGTCCTGGGCTGCCACATGGTGGGGGCCCATGCCGCGGAAATTATTCAGATGGCTGGCATCGCCGTGACCATGGGAGCAACCAAAGCCGACTTTGATCGCACCATGGCGTTGCATCCAACGGTGGCCGAAGAGTTCGTCACCATGACTTGATGTATCAAACAATCACCAAGCTTTGGTTGGGGGCAGCCTGATCACCGGAGGCGCGTGATAACTGGCCCAGTGAGATCGATTGCAGGATGGCTGAAGCACAACAACCATCGGCAGGATTGAGGTTGCACACCAGTGTTCACGACGACTCACCGTGTCTGTGTCTGGACTGTCAGCGACTTCGGCGCCTGATTGAGCGCAATGCACGCTGTCAGCCACCTCTTCAACGCGTCGGCTGAGTCTTGGTGGCTCGCCAGTACATCACAGCCTGCGTGATGATCAAAATCATCACAACGGGCAGCACCAGGCAGAGCATGACCAGCCTGAATTCGTCCGCCCAAGACGACAATGTCGTCCGCGGTAAAACATTGTCGGTGACGTAGAGGATGTAAAGGCCGAGCAGCAATCCTCCCTCCAGGCGGGAGATGCGTCCTCTGGTCCAGAAGATCGGCAGACAAGCGAGGCTGGTCATCAACATCACAGGTAAATCGTCCGAAATCAGTTCCGGACTGACGGCCAGCCCACGACCTGCAGCTGCGATCGCGCCGCCGCCCAACACCATCATCAGGTTGAGCAGACAGCTGCCAACCACATTGCCGATCGCAAGGTCGGTTTTGCCGCGCAGTGCAGCAACCAGAGAGGTGATCAGTTCGGGCATTGAGGTGCCCGCCGCCACGATCGTCAGCCCGATCACCGCTTCACTCACGCCCAGCAACGCTGCGGCTGTGGTCGCTCCTGTCACCAGCACGCGCGATCCAATCGTCAGCACGACGATGCCCGCCAGCAGCTTGACCAGCGCCAGTCCCCAGCCCCCTTCTCCGGCGGCATCATCCACATCCGGTTCAGCGCGCTCACTGTCGAACGGCTCTTCACGCGCCGTTCGGATCTCCCAGATCGTGTTGATCGCTAGCCCCAACAGCAAGGCCAGGCCCGCTTGCCAGGTGACCCGTCCTGCGGAGGCCATGCCCCAGACCGCTGCTGAAATCGCGATCAACAGGGGCACATCTCTGCGGACCAAGCGACTTTCGACCTGCAAGGGCAGGATCAAGGCACTGCAGCCGAGCACCACCAACACGTTGAAGATGTTGCTGCCGACGGCGTTGCTCACGGCCAGGGCATCCGCCCCTTGAAGGATGGAGCTGAGGCTCACGAACAGCTCGGGGGCGCTCGTTCCCAGTGAGACCACGGTGAGTCCGATCACAAGCTGAGGGATCCCGAAGATCACCGCCAGGGCGACGGATCCCTGCACAAAGAGTTCGCCCCCGCCAAACAACAGTGCGATGCCCAGCAGAACCTCGATTGAGGCCCTCAGAAAGTCAGGCATACCGGCCATTGGGATTGAGGGGATTCTGCTTGGTCGGGAATCGACTTAAGGTTCGTCGTTGCAAGCGAACAACTCCTCTTGCTGAATCGCATCAGTGTCAACAACCTCCGGGGCGATGCCTTCGGTGGACTGACCGCCGCAGTCATTGCCCTGCCGATGGCTCTGGCCTTTGGTATTGCCTCAGGTGCAGGCGCTGCTGCCGGCCTCTGGGGGGCTGTGATCATCGGTCTGGTCGCCTCTCTCTTTGGAGGCACGCCGACGTTGATTTCGGAACCCACCGGTCCGATGACCGTGGTGTTCACCTCGGTGATCATCAGCCTCACCGCCACCGCGCCGAATCCCGAAACGGCTCTGGCAATGGCCTTTGCCGTCGGCATCCTGGCCGGGATCTTCCAGATTCTGTTCGGTCTGTTTCGCCTTGGCCGTTACGTGACGATGATGCCCTACACGGTGATTTCGGGCTTCATGTCCGGCATCGGCATCATTTTGGTCCTTCTCCAGCTCGGACCATTCCTTGGTCAGGCCACGCCGAAGGGCGGCGTGATGGCCACTATTACGCAGCTGCCGGCTTTGATTCAGGGCACGCGACCGCTTGAGTTGCTGCTGGCGGTGATCACCCTGGCGATCCTGTGGTGCACACCGTCTGCTCTGAAGAAGTTCTGTCCGCCGCAGTTGTTGGCTCTGGTTGCGGGAACGCTGCTGTCGGTCACGGTCTTCGCTTCGGCTGATCTACGCACGATTCCTGAATTCGCGGCCCAGTTCCCGACTCCGAATCTCGACGGCTTCAGCGTTCTGCTCTCCAGCGGTCAATTGCGTCTGGTGGTCGTTGATGCTGCGGTGCTCGGCATGCTCGGCTGCATTGATGCTCTGCTCACCTCTGTGGTGGCCGACAGCCTGACGCGGACTGAGCACGATTCCAATAAGGAACTGATCGGTCAGGGCCTGGCCAACATGATCTCGGGCCTGTTTGGTGGCCTTCCCGGTGCTGGCGCCACCATGGGAACCGTGGTGAACATTCAGTCCGGTGGGCGCAGTGCGCTCTCCGGTGTGATTCGCGCCGTTGTGCTGATGCTTGTGGTCTTGCTTGCGGCTCCACTGGCGTCAACGATTCCCCTGGCGGTGCTGGCCGGGATTGCCGTCAAGGTCGGTCTCGACATCATCGATTGGGAGTTCCTCAAGCGTGCCCATCACCTGTCGATGAAAGCCGCAGTGATCACCTACGGGGTGATTCTGCTGACGGTCCTGGTGGATTTAATTGCCGCAGTCGGCATCGGGGTGTTTGTCGCCAATGTGCTCACCATCGATCGGATGAGCGCTCTGCAATCGCGTGGGGTCAAAACCATCAGCACCACCGATGACGATGTTGAGCTGTCTGCTGATGAGCAAGCGCTGCTTGATCAAGCCGGCGGACGGGTGCTGCTCTTCCAGCTCGCCGGACCGATGATCTTCGGTGTGGCCAAAGCGATCTCGCGCGAACACAATGCGATCGGCAACTGCCAGGCGGTGGTGTTTGACCTCTCTGAGGTGTCTCACCTCGGTGTGACAGCAGCGATTGCCCTGGAAAATGCCGTCAAGGAGGCCCTGGAGGTCGGTCGAGACGTCTTCATGGTGGGAGCCTCCGGAAGCACGGAAAGTCGTCTGCGCAAGCTGAAACTGCTGGAGCGGTTGCCTGATCAACACATCACCACCGATCGTTTGGAGGCACTGCAGCGTGCTGTCGCTCTGACGCCTGCCAATGCTTGATCGCCTGACGCTGATCGCCCCGGACGACTGGCATGTTCACCTCCGGGACGACACGATGTTGGCCCGTGTTCTGCCGCATACGGCCCGGTCCTTCGCCAGGGCCATCGTGATGCCCAATCTGCGGCCACCGATCACGTCTGTGGATGCAGCCATCGCCTATCGCGATCGCATCCTCAAGGCCTGCCCTGATGGCGTCGTTTTTCAGCCGTTGATGACGGCTTACCTGACCGATCACATCGCACCGGATGAACTGGAGCGAGGCTTTCGTGACGGGGTATTCACCGCAGCCAAGCTGTATCCGGCCAATGCCACCACCAATTCGGCGGCGGGGGTGACCAGCCTGGTTGGCATCGATGCGGTGTTCAGCTGCATGGAACGCATCGGCATGCCGCTGCTGATTCATGGTGAAGTCACCGATCCAGAGGTTGACGTTTTCGATCGCGAAGCGGTGTTCATTGAGCGTCATCTCAAACCGCTCAGAAACCGCCATCCCGAGCTGCGCATTGTTCTCGAGCACATCACGACGGAACAGGCGGTTGATTTTGTGACGTCTGCGGACCGCAATCTTGCGGCGACCATCACGCCACATCATCTTCAGATCAATCGCAATGCCATGTTCCTCGGAGGTCTGCGCAGCGACTTCTACTGCCTTCCCGTGATCAAACGGGAGCGCCATCGTCTGGCGCTTCGTCGGGCGGCCACCAGCGGGGACCCACGCTTCTTCTTGGGGACGGATTCTGCCCCCCACCCCCGTGAAGGCAAAGAGACCGCTTGCGGTTGTGCCGGCATCTTCAATGCTCCTTACGCCATTGAGAGCTATGCCCAGGTGTTCGATGACGAGGGGGCTCTCGATCAGCTCGAGGGGTTTGCCTCACGGCATGGACCAGCCTTTTACGGACTCCCCGTGAACTCTCACCAGATCACCCTGGAGCGACGCCCGGTTGAGGTGCCACACCGTATTGACGACCTTGTGCCGTTCCATGCAGGGCAACAGCTCCCCTGGCGGTTGGTGCAGGACGGCTCACCCGCGTGAAGCCGCTAGCGTCAGTCCACTGGGACTGGGCTCGCCATGCATGTGATCAAATTCAGCTCGGAGGATTGCGGTACCTGCCACCGCATGTCCCATTACGACAGTGTTGTGGCTCAGGAGCTGGGCTGTGAGTTTGTGTCGGTGATGCTTCAGGACACCGAGGCCTACCGGAAATACCGCAAGATCCTGCTGAAGCAGTACCCAAACAAGGAAGGCATGGGTTGGCCCACCTATCTGCTGGTCACCGATCCTGAAGGCGAGTTCACCATCCATGGTGAGCTGAAGGGCGGCATGCCGAAAGGTGATTTCCGCCAACGCCTGTCCGCTCTGCTGCCGGCTTGAGCGTGGATGGGGGCAGGGGGACTTGAACCCCCACAGCACTTGCGTGCCAACGGATTTTAAATCCGGTGCGTCTACCGATTCCGCCATGCCCCCACGACTTCATTCTAGATTTCCAAGAACTTCCCGATGGCCGTGGATCCCCAGTCTCTGTTTAATTTGATATCTCAAGAGACGCTGCTGGTTCTGCTGGCCTACGGCGCCCTGGGCGGTCTGTACCTGGTGGTGGTTCCCCTGGCACTGTTCGCTTGGATGAACAAGCGCTGGCACCAGATGGGAAAACTGGAGCGGCTGGTCATTTACGGGATGGTGTTCTTGTTTTTCCCAGGGATGATCGTGTTTGCACCGTTCCTTAATTTCCGCCTCAGCGGGCAGGGAGAGGTCTGACTTGACGCGAGGAAAGGTTCTTCTGGTCGGTCTGGCCGTGCTGGCCCTGGGTGGCGTCGGCTATGTGGCGTTCGATGCCGCTGGTTTTGAAGGCTTCTCAGCTGGCATTGCGGCTCAGGCTGTTCTTGTCCTGATCGTGATGGTCTGGACGGGGTCCTATCTGTTCCGCGTCGTGACGGGTCGGATGACCTACATGGAGCAGAGACGCCGTTATCGGGATGTGTACGACGTCAAGGCCGTGGAGGATCTGGAAGCACGGTTTGATTCCCTTCCTGAGGAGGAGCAGCAGGCTCTGCTGAAAAAGATCGGCATCCAGCCCGATCAGTCGACCGCTGACCCATAGGCTCAAGGCGTTTGACGGCAGTTGCAGGTTTCCCATCGGACCCAATGGCAGACACCATGACCACCACAGCAGGGCAGAGCTCAGTGATCGGCCAACGCTTTGAGCAGCTCGGCCGGGATGGAAAACTCGCTTTGATGCCTTTCCTGATGGCGGGGGATCCTGATCTGGCGACGACAGCCGAGATCCTGCTGGGGCTCCAACGTGCCGGGGCAGATATGGTCGAACTGGGCATGCCTTACAGCGATCCCCTGGCTGATGGACCGGTGATTCAGGCCGCGGCGTCCAGGGCCCTGGCCTCTGGCACAACCCCCGGTTCCGTTCTGGAGATGCTGAAGTCTCTGAAGGGGCAGCTGACGATTCCGGTCATCCTTTTCACCTACAGCAATCCGTTGCTGAACGTTGGGATGGAGGCCTTCTGTCAGCAGGCCGCTGCAGCCGGTGCCGCCGGCCTGGTGGTCCCGGATCTTCCGTTGGAAGAAGCTGAGCGGTTGTCTCCCATCGCGACGGCCCATGGTCTTGATCTGGTGCTGTTGGTGGCACCGACCACGCCGGCCGATCGGATGGTGCGGATTGCAGAGCGCAGCTGTGGATTCACTTACCTGGTGAGTGTCACGGGCGTCACTGGCGAACGGGTGGCGATGGAAAGTCGTGTTGAGGGTCTGGTTCAACGCTTGAAGCAGGTCTCTCCGGTTCCTGTTGCCGTTGGATTCGGGATCTCTGGAGCCGATCAAGTGCGTCAGGTCCGTGGCTGGGGTGCGGATGGCGCGATCGTCGGCAGTGCCTTGGTGAAACGGATCGCTGCAGCAGCGCCGGGCTCCCAGGCTCTGGATGCTGAACAGTTCTGTCGTGAACTCAGAGCTGCGGCAGATTGATCCTCTCGCTCGTTGCTGCTGGCTCAGAGGCCTGATCTGACGAAAACTTTTGCTCTCAACTTGTAGGCTTTCGTCCAGGAAAGTGTTGTTCGATGGCCCGTTTCGTCCTCTGGGGAACCTACTGCGAGGATGCGCTGGAGAAGCGCACTCCGTTCCGTGAGGAACATCTCAGCCGTTTGACGCAACTCAAAGAGTCGGGGCGGTTAATCACCCTTGGGCCCACCGAGGGAAGCACCCATGTCTTCGGTATTTTTGAAGCCGAGAGCAGAGAAGAGGTGCAGTCTCTGTTGCATGATGATATCTATTGGAAACAGAAGATCTGGACGCAGATTGAGGTTTATCCCTGGATCCAGGCGTTCTGAGCCTGCTGCCAGATCCACTCGGCGACCTGTTGATCCTCACCATCCTGAAGGACATCTCCATAGCCACTCATTCGGCCGATGCCGTCTCTTGCAATGGCGGCAATGGCCTCTGGAGAAGCAACACCGTTCCGTTCCAAGGCGGCCATTTTGAGTGTTTTGCCGCGGCGAATAATGTTGCCTCCATTGATATGGCAGCCCACACAATGACGCTCAAAGATGGCTGTCCCCTCTGCAGTGGTTTGTTCTGGTGCGGCCTGAACCCCAGCAACCCAGACAAACCCAAGCAGCAGAACGACCACGATTGAGCTGATCAGCCGGTGTAGTCGTGCCATCCGTGTCGTTCTCGCCAGGTCGACAGTCTGCAGCAGCCTGATGCCGCGGTGGTGGTGTGGCCCCCAACGGCCAGGATGACGGCAGTTGGTTTCGGTCAACCGATGGCTGAATCGGATCTGCTCCGCTTTCTCGACAAGGTCGATCAGCTTCAGCACCTGGTTCGAAGCCTGGAGACTCAGCCCGGCAGGAGGGCGTCGATGGCTGCCTGCTCTAACCACAATCAGGTGGTCGGACTGGCCCGCAGCTGGGGGTTTGAGATCGGCCGACGCTGGGGAGAGCCTGAGTCGTCGCTGCGGCCAGACAACAACCTGTTTGCAGCCTTGAATCCTCAGCCTGGGTCAGAGCAATCGCAACGGTTACAGACGGGCGAGGGTTGGTACCTCGACTTGATTGGATCGAATGCCTATGCCACCCCAGAAGGGCAGTGGTACGACCAGGAGACCCACGAGTGGGTGCTCCTGCTCCGGGGCAGCGCCCGAATCGCGTTTCAGGATTCAGAGGATGGTCTGGACCTCAGTAGCGGCGATCATCTTCATCTGCCCCCCCATCGATTGCACCGGGTGGTTCGGACCGATCCAGACCCAGGGACACTCTGGTTGGCGTTGCATTGGCACGCTTGACCAACCAGTAGGCGGCTGACAGCGACACAACGGCAATGCCGAGGCCCACCAGTAATTGGGGTTTGTTTTCTGCGCCGGAGGGGAGCACGATCACTTTCCGTGCCACTGCGGTGAGTGCCGTCACCAGGACGAGCTCGATCTGAACCACGTGGCGGCGTAGATAGCTGGTGATGTTTTCGAGCACCTCCAGGGCGATCAAGACCGTCAACAGATCACCCAGCACCTTGATCAGGTCATCGCCCAACCACGTGGCTTCCGAGCCTGTTAACAGCTTGGATCCCAGCGAGATCACCAGCTGAATCAACGCTGAAGCAATCACCACAGCGGTGATCAGCGTGAGCATCCGGGCAACTTCTCGCTCCCCTCGATCCACGAGTCGCAGGAAAGCGTTGGTTCCTCTTGGATCTTGTCGGTTCACCGAATTAGTCGTTGAAGGGGTTGTAGTACGGGCGTGCCGGTGTGCTCTTGGTTGTCTGTTTCAGCTCTGTGTCGCAGGTGATGCTTCCATCCGCTGCCGTGCTGCAGCGGGTGGGAACCACCTCGCTGGATTGATCCATGCGGCTGCCGGGTCCCAGCATCCAGCCTTCACTCTGGGCGAGAGCGGCGATCGGGAGGCCTGCGGATAGTCCCAGGAGCAGGCCAAGGCTGGGGAACAGCTTCACCGGGTTCATGCAGGCGTTTTGAGGTCATCCCACTTTGCCTCCGATGGGCCTTAGTTGGGAGTGTCCTGGCGGATTTCCTTGAGAAGTAGATCCAGTTGGCCGAAGGGATCGGCGGCATCACGCGTTACAACGTCGCCTGGGGTGCCATGGCTCCATTCTTCTTCAACACGGCAAAGGCGTGCTGCCACCGCAGCCAGGCCTCCCTGTTTGTGCTCCTGTTCCAACACCTCAAGGAGTGAGGGCATCCGGGTGGACACAGCCCTGAGGCTGCGGCGGAGATCAGCTTGGGTCTTGCCCTGTTGTTTGAGCCAGTCTTTGAGTAGCTGGGTCAGTTCGGTTTCAAAGTCAGGAGTCCAGGCGGGCATGCGCAGCAGCAAGCAAGTCGGGTGGGTGGCCGTCAGCCGTGGCTGGATTCCACCAAACCACTCTGGATGCCAGTTTTACGGAGTTTGCGAAGGGCACGTTGCACCACCTGCCGGCAATACTCCCGTGAGCAGTTCATGTGTCGGGCCACCTCCGCCAGCGTCCGCCACTCGTTCGTGCCGTCGAGGCCGAAGCGCAGGGTCACCACGGTGCGTTCTTTCGGTGTGAGATTCGCCTTGTTCAGCAGGGTCCACACCGATGCGCTGCGTTCTGCAATTTCGGCCCGTTCCATCGGTGGAAGTTCATCGCTGGGAAGCACGTCCACGAGTTCGCTGGGATCGGATTTCGACTTCACGACTCCTTGCAAACTGACGGTCACACTGCGGAGTTCGCAGGCGAGCAGATCCTCCACCTCTGAGAGGGACAAATTCATATGTTCAGACAGCTGTGCCGCGCTCGGGCTCAGTCCATTGCGTTGCATCAGCCGAGCTTTCGCTGCGCGTAGTTTGGTGAGTTTTTCATTCACATTCACGGGGATGCGAATGGTGCGACTCTGGGTGGACAGAGCCCTGTTGAGACCCTGCCGGATCCACCAATAGGCGTAGGTTGAAAAGCGATGTCCACGCGTTGGGTCGTATTTTTCGACGGCTCTGGTCAGGCCCAAGGTGCCTTCTTGAATGAGGTCGAGCAGGTCAAGACCCTTGCCTTGGTAACGCTTGGCAAGGTTGACGACCAACCGAAGGTTGGATGTGATCATCTGGTTTTTCGCTCGTTCGCCGCGGCGAATGACAATTTTCTCCTCATCGGTATAAAGACATTCAGGTCCGCTTCCTCCCGCCAGCAGACAGCGATCGGTGATCGCCACCATCGCCTGTACTTTTCTCCCCATCATCAATTCCTGCTCGGGGGTCAGCAGCTGGTGGCGGCCGATTTCGCCGAGAAAAGCACTCAGAGAGCTCACCATCAGATTTGATTCGCTCTTTTGAAGCTAGAACCAAAGTGTTTCCTTCTTGGGGGTGTAATAAAGACTGCGGAATTTACTTTTAGTACATGATTAATACTTTCTTCCTGAACCTTGAGAGATTTGTTCGAGTTGAGGCCGCTCAGCCGCTAAGGTCACGGCCACCACTTGCTTCTCAGTCATGACGTTGGCGGTTGCGCTAACCACAGACATCGCCAAAAACGCTGGCGTTGCGTATGTCCACTACGTCAGCTTCATGTTCTGTTTCGCTGCTCTGGTGGTGGAGCGTCGGCTAATAAAGCCCAATCCTGATCGCGGCGAAGCGACCGCAATGGTCATCACCGACATCATTTATGGAATTGCTGCACTGGCCTTGCTGGTGAGCGGCATCTTCCGCGTCATCCACTTTGGCCAAGGATCGGAGTTCTACACCCAAAACCCACTGTTCTGGTGGAAGGTGGGCCTCTACCTCTCCGTCGGTGGCTTGTCGCTGTACCCCACTGTTACCTACATCCTCTGGGCGATCCCCCTGCGTAAGGGCGAGCTTCCCAAGGTCAGCGAAGCGTTGGCCAGTCGTCTGGCCTGGATCATCAATATCGAGCTGGTTGGTTTCGCATCCATCCCCCTGCTGGCGACTCTGATGGCCAGAGGTGTGGGTCTGCCGGCCGCTTGAGCGTGGACACTCCCTGCCCACCCGCTGTCGAGGTGCGTGTGGTCGATTCCATTGGCCTGCGACGTCCCGATCGGTCCATATCCGTAGCGGCTAAACCGGGTTATGCCGATCGTTTGGCATCCACCGCCTTCGGGGCGCCATCCCTGCCGTTGTGGTGTCTCTGGATCGAGCCCCTCCCTTCGGAGCCCGACCGTTGGAGTCAGCGTTGGTTGTCCGGGGTGGAGGCGGCCCTGAGCAGTTGGTCGTCGTTGCTGCCGGTCCGGCGCGTGAACGACCCGACCCAGGCTCAGATCCTGGTCTGGCGCCAGCGACCGCCGCGTCGTCAGACCCCATCGGGTTGGCGTGCCAGTAACGGCCGCAGTCAGTTCAAGATTCGCGAGCTCACGCGAGCCGGTCAGCGTCGTCGCGAACCGTTCATCGAGGTCTTGATCTCCCCTGGTCAGCGGGAAAGCGCCTTACAGGCCACTGCGCTCCATGAACTGGGCCACGCCTTCGGGCTTTGGGGCCACAGCCCAAACAACGGCGATGCCCTGGCCCCCTTTCAAGCTGGCGAGCCCGTCATGGTTCCGTCTTCAGTTGATCGCACCACGTTGGACTGGCTTCGCTCTCAGCCCAGTCAGTTCGGCGACCTTGCAGAGCCCGGGGCGTGATCGGTTCACTCGCGTCTTGGCGCACCTCGCCGGGCGGCGAGCACCGATTGAACCTGTCTCCAGCTCACCCCATGGTGTGCCAGGGCGACTTGCAGGTGAAAAATCAGGTCTGCTGCTTCACCGGCGATCTCGTCGGCGTTGTCGTCCTTGCATGCCATGACGAACTCGGCTGATTCCTCCCCGATCTTCTTGAGGATCCGGTTGTCGCCGCCATCCAGCAGTTTGTTGGTGTAACTCCCTGTTTCCGGTTGATCACGGCGATGTTCGATCACCCGGGAGAGCTCGGTGCAGGCATCGGCTGGGGGTTGCAAAGCCGTCTGCCCTCCCGAAGTCCGGGTCTCACCGTCTTCGAAAAAGCAACTGCGAGCTCCGGTGTGGCAGGCCACATCACCGCTCTGTTCAATCGTCAACAGCAGCACGTCGGCATCGCAGTCGTAGCGGAGTCCACGCACGATCTGTCGATGGCCACTGGTCGCGCCCTTGTGCCAGAGCTCCTGACGTGATCGACTCCAGTAATGGGCTTCTCCGGAGTCCAGGGTGGCGGCGATCGACGCATGGTTCATCCAGGCCACCATCAGCACAGCTCCATCGAGCCAGTCCTGGGCGACTGCTGGAATCAGCCCCGCTTCGTTAAAACGGAGTTGATCGATGAAGGCGGGGCTCAGGGGCTGCATCAGGCCTTGGGGCACACAGGCGCAGACCCGATCCTCTCCCAGCGTCCCCCACCACCCTCGTCCATTCCCTGTGATTGATCCGCCAACAGGACACACCTGCAGCAAATTGTTCGAGGGCTATCCCTGTTGCCATCGGCAATGGCGTCATCCCGGTCATTGCCGTTTTGTGCACGGATACGACCGCTCTTTCACGGTGCATTTCGCAGCACGGGAGTTGGATGACTGCGGTTTTGTCGTGGATTTCTCCAGCCTGCGCCCTCTGGAACAACAACTCCGCCAACAGTTTGATCACACCTTTTTGGTGAATGGCGATGATCCTCTGCTCGCGGACTGGGAGCGTCTCCATGCGCTGGGAGCCTTGGATCTCAGGGTGATGGAGAACGTGGGGATGGAGGCATCAGCCCAATTGGTGTGGTCTTGGGCCAACGCATTGTTGTGGGATCGTGATGCCGGGCGGTGTTGCTGCTGGTCCGTGGAAGCCCGCGAAAACAGCCGTAATGCTGCGCAGTACCAGAAGGTTCCTGATTGGTTTGTCCGCCAAGGGGCTTCGCTATAAAGGAGTGCTCGGTTCTAGCGGTGATCAGCTGCTGGAGGAAACGGGGAAAGTCCGGTGAAAGTCCGGCACTGTCCCGCAGCTGTAAAGCGACTTAAGCCTGAATTGTTCAGGTTGGTCGTCAGTCAGAACGCCCGCCGAGTTTGTTCGACGAGGATCGATTGTTGACTTCTTCACGCCCATTGTTTCGACCGGCCCGTGCCGTGGTCATGTCAGGTCTGACTGTGGCGCTGGCGGCATCGCCGGCTCTGGCCCACCACCCTTTTGCCATGCCTGAGGGGGGCCAGATGTCCCTGGGACAGGGTCTGATCAGTGGGATCGGTCATCCCCTGCTGGGCCCGGACCATCTGTTGTTTTTGGTGGCGCTCGCCCTGGTGGGCTGGCGACAGCCGCGGCGCTGGATGGTGCTGCTGCTGGCTCTGGGGTTGTTTGGCAGTGGGATCGCTCAGCTGGTTCCCCTCGCTGAGTCCCTCACCCCCTGGGCTGAAGCGGCTGTGTCGCTGACGCTAGTTCTGGAGGGGCTTGTGATTCTTGAGAGATTGCCGGCGATCAGCCTGTTGCCAGCCATCGCTCTGCACGGTTATTTGCTCGGCGGCACCATTGTTGGTGCGGAATCCACTCCTTTGCTTGGCTATGGCCTTGGTCTGGTCCTGTCACAGGGGGCTGTGCTGCTGCTGGCCGCAACCATCTCCCGTGGTCTTCAGAGTTGGATTGGAGAGCACAACCGTCAGCTTCTTGCTGCTGTTTGGATTGGCATTGGCTCTGCGTTCGCCTGGTCAATCTTGATTCCTTGAGGGCCTGACTGATGTCATTGCCATTGCGAACAAGAGCCGTCCTTGAGGCTTTTGGCACGGGATTCCTGGCGTTCACGGTCGGACGACTCAGCAGCACTGAGTTCAACGGCTTTGAACAAGCGGTCTCCATTGGTCTCTGCCTGGCGCTGCTGATCCATCTGCTCGGTCGTTTCAGTGGCGCCCATTTCAACCCTGCGGTGACGCTGCTGCTCAACCATCAACGCTTGGGGATGAAGGCCTTCACCACCAGAGCCGGGCTGGTGGAGATCGGCACCTACATATTGGCCCAGAGTCTTGGAGCCACGATTGGCCTGGGGCTTAATCCGCCTGGAGTGGCACCGGAGGCCATTCAACTCGGGGGTTTGACCTCCGAGCTGGTGTTCAGCATGGTGCTGTTCGCGTTGATCCTGCGTTGGAGCAATGAAGGCAAGATTTGTCCGTTTGCCCAGCCGTTGGCTGGTCTGGTGATCGGCGCCGGACTGAGTTTGCTCGTGCTGTTGGGTGGGTTGACTCAGTCCGGCATCCTTAACCCCGCGATGGCGATCGCGTTCGGCGTCCATGGCACCGACCGTGTTGGGCTCGCAATCCTGGATGAAATGGCGGCGGTGGGACTTCTGCTGTTGCTCTCTCGCGTCCAGGGGGCCTCAGCGGATTGAGAGAGCGCCAGCCTCTGCATCGACCTGAATCGTTCCTCCCTCTGGGATCTGACCGGCAAGGATCAGCTTGGCGATGGGTGTCTCCAGATCTCTCTGAATGGCACGCTTCAGCGGTCGTGCCCCGTAAACGGGGTCATATCCGGCATTGGCGAGCCAGTCGGCGGCCCCATCACTCAGGTTGAGCTCTAGTTTGCGCTCAGCCAGCCGCTGGCGCAGACGGTCCACCTGGAGGGTGACGATCTGGCGCAGCTGCTCACGCTCAAGGCTGTGGAAGATGATCTGATCGTCGAGGCGGTTGAGGAATTCCGGGCGGAAATGAGCCCGGAGCGCATCATTCACCCGGGTGGACATGGCAGCGTGCTGGGACGGATCCCCGGCCAGTTCGAGGATGGATTGGCTGCCGATGTTGCTGGTGAGAATCAGCACGGTGTTGGTGAAATCCACGGTCCGTCCTTGTCCATCGGTGACGCGTCCGTCATCGAGGATCTGCAGCATCACATTGAAGACATCGGGGTGCGCCTTCTCCACCTCATCGAACAAGATCACGGCATAGGGCCGACGACGCACCGCTTCGGTGAGCTGACCGCCTGCTTCGTAGCCGACATAGCCGGGAGGAGCCCCAATCAACCGGCTGACCGTGTGCTTCTCCATGTATTCGGACATGTCGATGCGCACCATCGCGTCGTCACTGTCAAAAAGACGGTTGGCGAGGGCCTTGGAGAGTTCCGTCTTGCCGACACCGGTCGGACCGAGAAACAGGAAGCTGGCAATCGGGCGATTGGGGTCGCTCAGCCCGGCCCGTGACCGTTGAATCGCATCGGCAACGGCGGTGACCGCTTTGTCTTGACCGATTACCCGGTGATGCAGATCAGCCTCGAGATGCAGCAGTTTTGCCATCTCGCTCTGCACCAGCCTGGCGACGGGGATCCCGGTCCATTTGGCGATCACCTCGGCGATGTCGTCTTCACTCACTTCCTCCCTGAGCAGGGTTTTGTCGGAACCGTCCGCTTGGGCCAGCTGCTCTTCCTGGCGCTGCAGCTGCTGCTGCAGGTTGGCCAGGGTTCCGTACTCCAGCTCCGCGGCTTTGTTGAGGTCATAACTGCGTTTGGCTTGTTCAACCTGAAGTTGCACCCGCTCGATCTCTTCCTTGAGATTGGAGAGTTCATCGATGGCACCTTTCTCCTGCTGCCATTGGGCATTGAGGGTGCTTTGGAGCTCGGAAAGCTCTGCCAGTTCTCGCTCCAGTCGCTCCAGCCGCTCTTGGCTGGCCGCATCGGACTCTCTCCCGAGGGAGAGTTTCTCCATTTCCAGCTGGAGGATCTTGCGATCGATCTCGTCGATCTCCTCTGGTTTGGAGGTGATCTCCATCTTCAGGCGGGCGGCGGATTCGTCGACCAGATCGATGGCTTTGTCGGGCAAGAAGCGATCGGCGATGTACCGGCTGCTGAGAACGGCGGCGGCAACAAGGGCGCTGTCAGCAATCCGCACGCCGTGGTGCACCTCATAGCGCTCCTTCAGACCGCGCAGGATCGAAATGGTGTCTTCCACGGTGGGTTGATCCACCAGCACCTGCTGGAAGCGTCGCTCTAGGGCCGGGTCTTTTTCGATGTGTTGGCGGTGCTCATCCAGCGTGGTGGCACCGATACAGCGCAGTTCTCCCCGGGCCAGCATCGGTTTGAGCAGATTGCTGGCATCCATGGCGCCACCACTCGCGCCGGCTCCCACCACGGTGTGGATTTCGTCGATAAACAGGACGATCTGCCCCTCAGAGGCCGTGACCTCCTTGAGAACTGCTTTCAGCCGTTCTTCGAATTCACCGCGATATTTGGCGCCTGCAATCAGGGACCCCATGTCGAGGGCGATCAGCTGACGGTTCTGCAGGGCCTGGGGCACGTCGCCGTTGACGATGCGCTGCGCGAGGCCTTCAACAATCGCGGTTTTACCAACGCCGGGTTCACCGATCAGCACCGGATTGTTTTTGGT
Organism: Synechococcus sp.; assembly: GCA_049619435.1. Lineage (GTDB taxonomy): Bacteria > Cyanobacteriota > Cyanobacteriia > PCC-6307 > Cyanobiaceae > Parasynechococcus. Next base: position 37,084 of record JBMZMY010000003.1, on the reverse strand, counting down.
CCGACGGCTGAGGATCTGGATGGTGCGGCGGATCTCCTCGTCGCGGCCGATCACCGGGTCCAGTTGACCGTCTCTTGCTGCGGCGGTGAGGTCTCGACCGTATCTCTCCAGTGATTCGTAGGTGCCTTCCGGGTTCTGATCCGTCACCGTTTGATTGCCACGCACCGCTTTGATCGCCTCGTTGAGTTTGTTGCTGTCGACGCCGGCCTGGCTGAGCAGTTGCCGTCCGCAGCGATCATCGCCGGCCAGCGCAAGCAGCAGATGCTCGATGGCGATGAAGCTGTCGCCGAAGGCATCGCGTCGTTCGGCGGCGCGATCGAAGCAGCTGTTCAGGGCTCGCCCCAGATACACCGAGTCCGGCGCACTCGCCAGACTGGGTTGCTGTTCGAGGTGGGTTTGAACAGCCGAGGCCAGCGTGCCCGGATCGACGCCGAGTTTGTTGAGAATCCGAGTCGCGAGGCCGTCCTGCCTTAGCAGAGCGAGGAGCAGATGCTCGGTTTCCAGTTGCTGGTGGCGCGAGCTCTGTGCCAACGACTGTGCAGAGGCGATGGCGGCCCAGGCTTGTTCGGTGAACTGTTCAGCCGTGGGTTGCATCGCAAGGAAAGATCAACTGACCAAACCGTATGGCTGCTGCCCGGCCAGCAGGGCTGGAGAACCGACGCGAATGGTTCGGTCTGCCACCGGGCGTGCGGTCAACCGACTCAGTTTTTAGAGTTCCCCGACCGCTATGGCGTTGATGGCAACTCCTGACCCCGCGTTGGTGGCATCCCTTGTGGACCGGTCGCTGGATGTTGTCGCAACGGCAACTGGCGAGCTGGAGCGCTGTTGCTGGATGGTGGTGCATGAGCATCACCATGGCGTCAGGCCCAGTGAGTACGACATCCGGGAAATCGACGAAGATTTGTACTTGGCAGTCCTGGATGCCTGTCGCCAGTCACAGCAAGGGAGTTGAGCGATAGGGCTGAACGCACAGCGACGTGCATAAACGCCTATGAATCGGGGATTGATGGACAGGATGTGCATAACCGTGGGTCCTCGACTTGCGCATTTTCAAAGTTCGCCCCCATTGGCCACCGCACTTTCAACCTGTCGTTGAGCGAGGTCTGGGTCAACGTCCTGTTCGACGCCTAGGCGGCTCATCAAGTCGCGGAGAAGCGTCGTGCGGTGCTTCAACGTCAGGTCAAGACCAACACCTTCGGCCGGGATGATTGGTCAGAGTGCACGCGGAGCACGATCTGGCGTCAGGCGATCGATCAGCTGGATCGCAAGCGGGTGGTCTACGAGCAAGACACGGCTGCGTATCGCGAGGTTTTCTATCTGGACAAGGACATCTATGACCTGGTCGGCGTCAAATGTCCTGAGGTTCCGGTACCGACCTACGGCTCAAATCGCCAAGCCCTTGAGGTGCCATCGGATGAGGACTTGATCGAGTGCTTCCCTCAGTGCGTTCATGATCTGCGCGCGTCCTTAGCTGATGAGTGCGACTTCGGCGTTGAGCTGATTCGGCTTGCTGTCACCGAAGGTTGCGCATCGAGCCAGCTCAACCAAGAGCGCCGTTGAGGCTCCTGATCAAGGCACCAATCACCGAGAAAACAGCTCCCATTGCGTTTGCAGCTCAGGGGAATCGGTTGGACGGAGGGAGGATGAATGGGGTGAATTCGGGGCTAACTCTTCTTCTGTGGTTGTAGAGCACACATGGCGGTCGTTGACTGGGGCGTCGAAGTTGATCGCCTGGCCGAAGCCTGTGTTTCAACACAGATTTTGGTGCCACCCATCGTGGTCCAGCATTGCTCGTGTTGGCTCGTGTTCTGTTTCATCACGGACCTCCTGTGATGCCTCAGACATACTCCATCGACCCCAGAAAACAATAGGTATTTCGTGGGAATTGATTTCAGCCTCTGGCTACTTTGATCGTTTTGATAATGAGCATGAACACCGATTGCCGTGTGTGTGTTTCCCCATGAAAGTGTCTCTATCGAGATCGGAGGCGCCCATGACGGCCGACACTCCACCGCAGTCCAGGCAAGAAGCAAGCTGACTTGTCTGGCCCCTGCTCCAACAGTTTCCTCCAATCTGTGAGGCTGTCCTCGTTCAAACTCCCAGCGACGACGTGAGTTGAGGACGCTCAATCTGCACCGTGTCAGGTGCCCTCCTGAGTCCACAGCTTCACCCCTGGACGTCATGGCCCCAGGTGCCATCAACCAGACGCTTCGTTAACCGCCGTTTCTGACCCCATAGGTGAGAAACGGCGTGTGTCGTTTTATTGGTGAGATCTGATTTATTTGGTGAGACCTGATGATGACCCAATCCCAGCTGTCCAAGGGTTCTGTTCGCCAGTGCTCTGTTGGCCCAGAGGCTGAGTGTCGATCGCGCAATGATCGTCAGAGTTACTTTTCAGTGGTGAGAGCCTTAGCCCAGGCTCAATTTGTTTTGGCGGATGCCGAGTTGAGCCGTCGTTTGTGGCAAGACGTTGCTGACCGTGACTTGTGTGTTGATCGGATCAACAATCTTCTGTATGGATGCTGGTTCTACAATGATGAGCAGGCAATGTTGGAGGCTGATGAACAGTTCATCCTCTCGCCTTCTGCTTCATAAGTTCCTGCTGCTCTGAGAGCATCAACGCCAAGCCTTTGGTCTCTGAGGTCGTCGTTAGCGACTTGGAGCTCAAGGCTTTTTTTGTTTCCATGATCACGATTGATCCCTCAACTGGTGGAGATGGCCCGGTCGGCATCTCATGCTTTTGGGTGATGTAACCGATCAAATATCGGTTCACAATCAGCACATGTCACCCCTGTCTCAATGTGCTGAATTCATCCAGGGTGTCTCACCCCCAACCAATCCAGGACCTCCGTGATCAGCAGCGGGTCTCCCGCTTGCTGTCATCACCATCGCACCAGGCTGTGATGCCAGTTCTTGGTTCGAATTCTTTGATTGTTGAACAATTTCAGGATCCAGAATCCTCAACATTGTCGTATGTGCTGGGCGATCGCGATGCTGGTGATGCCGTGATCATTGATTCCGTTAAGGGGCAGATCAGCACCTATCTGGCTGTGCTGCACCAGCACAGCCTGCGTCTGCAGGTCGTGCTGGACACGCATATCCATGCCGATCACATTACGGCTGCCTACGACCTTCGTGTGGCCACGGGATCGCGGATTGGCTTATCGGCTCGCGTGGATGCCTGTCACGTTGATCTTCCGTTGCAGGATCACCAGCAGCTCATGTTTGGCAGCCATTCTCTGACGACGCTGGAGACGCCAGGACATACCGAGGAAAGTGTCTGTTTTGTGCTCGATGATGACCGTGCTGTCTTCACCGGAGACACGCTGTTGATTGGTGGATGCGGCCGTGCTGATTTTCAGAATGGGAGTGCCGATGAGTTGTACGACTCGATCAAGCACGTTCTCTACGACTTGGATGCTGATTGTGTTGTCTTTCCCGGTCACGACTACCACAACAGGAGTTCCAGCCGGATTGGCTTGGAAAGGGAAATCAATCAACGCCTCAATCAGGCCACCACGCGCGCTGAGTTTCGGCAACGGATGCATGATCTGATGTTGCCACGACCGAAGCTCATGGATCGCTCGATTCCAGCCAATCTGCGTTCAGGACAATGACCTCAATTCGTTACTCGGATCTGACCCAGGATCATGTCTTGATTGATGTTCGTGAGGAGTTTGAGTATCAAACCGGTTGCATCCCGGGCAGTATCAATAAACCGCTCTCACAGCTCACGAAGCTGACACTCCCGGATGGAGCCTTGGTGTTCGTTTGTCAGAACGAACGTCGCGCCGAAGATGCCATTCGCCTCCTGCAAACTGATGGATCAGGTCGTGCCTACTCCACACTCAGAGAGGGGCTGACCCGATATATCGAGGATGGGTGGCCACTGATCAAGGCTCGGCGTGGACTTCCGTTGATTCGCCAGGCTCAGATCAGTATCGGGTGTTTGTTAATCCTCGGTGCGCTGGGTGGGCTTGCGTTTCTTCCCCCAATGATCGGTCTCGGCTTAGTGATTGCTGGTGCAACTGGTCATTGCGGCATGGTGTCCATCCTGCGCTGGATGCCCTGGAATCAAACCCGACACTGATGGATCGATCGTCTGCTGGGCTCCTTCGCTTCGATGCAGGGTTCATTGTCGAGCTGACAGCGAAATTTCATCAGACGCCTGCGATCAGCGGCTGAGAGTTCGCCATTGGTTTCCAATGTCAAGCAGGTTCTGCGTTGGCAGCTTGCTGTGTGACCTTTGAGAACCTCAAACATGTCAGCCCCCGCAGACTGATGTTTTGATACATACAACCTTCTGTGTAACAGCGTAAGAGTATTTTTACCCATCTCGTTCTGCGCTGCTTCTCACTCGTCGTTACGTCATTGGGCTGGAGAAGAAGGGGATTGACGAAGCTCTGCATTTGGCTGTGTTGGAGCAGGTTAGGGATCGCTCCAGACGAGAGCCGTTTACAAAGCGAAATAAAATTGTTAAGCTTGCTGAAGCTATTGAAGCGTGATGACTGATTATTCCGCTGCTATCGCAGGCCTTGTGGTCATCACGCTTGTCCTCACCTCCGCGGTGGTGTTTGCGCTGATGCGCCCCAGCGACCTCCCGGCACTCCCATCGAACCGCTGAGAGCCATGACTGTCAGTCTCGATTTTATCGTCAATTTGGCTGCTGGGCTGACGTCTCTTGTGGGTGCCATCTCCATTGCCTGGCTGGTCTCAACAGACGACATTGCGACGTCCCAGCAAAATTGATTCAAGTCTTGAAGCCCCTGGGGGGTTCAAGCCGCCGTGAGGGGTCCTCAAGCAGGGACCGTCGTTCACTGGGATGGCCGATGTGAGGAGCCATCTCAACACCAACTTTTTTCATTTGATCCAGCCAGTAAGCCTCATCTTCTGAGCCGGTGTCGGCAGCGAGATAGCCCTCGAGTGATTTGGCCCCGTCGTCCGTGCGACAGAAATATAAGGTCCCTGGGCCCCGTCGTTTGGAGGTCAGCCCCCGGTTCCGACGCTTCTCCTGCACAGCAGCCCACAGCCGTCCTTGGCTCGCCGTCATGAATGCGTTCAGATCGGTGGCGTCGGTGTCCTCCATCAGCGCCATGCTGGTGCCATCGATGAAGTCACTCAACAGGGTGACGGTTGCCGTCATCGATCAGGACGGTGAACGGGTATCGCGTTGATCCTGCTCTGGTCAAACCAGGCCTGAAGTCGGCAGATCTGCTCGTCCAGCTGCAGATCGTGTTCCGTGATGGCGAATCCGTAGCGCTGGGCGAGTTCGGTGAGGTCCCGTGAGTTGCTGCAGCGCCGGACATCACGTCTCAGCGTGCTGCTGTGATCAACGGCATGGAGAAAATCGTTCAGGCCTTCGCGTGACATCAGTCACCACCCTTGCTCGGCTTGTTGTTCGACGTAGGTCGCCACGGCGATGATCTCGTCTTCGGTCAGCTTGTCGGCGTAAGCAGGCATGGCATTTTTGCCGTCTTCGATCTGATGTTCGATGGCTTCCAGAGGGGTTTGTCCATACGCCTCGAGATGCTCATTGAGATCGCCGATCTTGAGGGTTCGGCTCGCTTGAATCACATTGCCACCGCCCATATGACAAGCCGCGCAGTTGCTGGCAAAAATCTGCTCGCCCTGGTCGATTGCTTCCGTTGGGATGGCGTGCGCTGCCGGTGCAAGCCACAGAGCCACCATCACCGCGAGTGGGGCACACAATTGGGCAAGACGTCTCATGGGCAGACCTTGATGACCTCCACGCTATCGATTTCAACGTCTGAATGAAAGAACCGCAGGCCGTGACTGCAACATCACAACCTGCGGTTTGGTTTGAACTCAACCTTGAGTTCAGCGAATTAGATCAGGCAAGCCAAGGCTTGGCTCAGGATGATCACTCAACAATCACTTTGCCGACCATGCCAGCGCCACGGTGGGGCTCGCAGTAGTAGTCATAGGTGCCTGCTGCAGAGAAGGTCTCTTCCCAGGATTCACCGGGGGCGAAAGCCAGATCAGAGTGGCTCAGTTCGTCGTGGCCTTCGAAGACGGCGTTGTGAGGAGCCAGTTTGTTGTTGATGAACTTGACAGTGTCACCAGCCTTAATGGTGACGGTGCTGGGTTCGAAGGCGAGCATGCCGGCGTCGGTGCCCAGCTTCACTTCGACGGTTGCAGCCTGAGCGGAGCCAACATTGAGGCCGATCAGCATCAGCAGGGCGCAGCAGGCAGCTGCAAAGGTGCGAATCACGGACCGCATTGGGATCAAGTGGTTCCTCAAACTTTACGACTGCTTCTGGGTTGTCCGCGATTGGGCAGTCCTGAATCGATAAGAACTGTTTCCAGGGTGGGGGCATGGCTGGTGCCACCAAAACGTTCTGGGCCGCTAATCGGGTCGTGGATGAAGTGGCGTTGGCGAATACTGAAGCGATCCCAGGCATTCACCTCGATCGGTAAAACCCGAATCAGGGTTTCAATCAGCCACGGCCACAGCGGGATTCCGGGTGTGCGACGCACGCCGCGCCAGCGGCACAGCGTTGCGACAGCTTCATCCACCGTGATCTTCTGCTGCCCCATCACGATGCGACGAACAGCACCCTGTCCTGGTTCGCGATTGGCGGTGTGGGGATGGGTTGCCAATAACCCACAGATCCGCGCGATGTCCTCGGCATGGATGAAGTGGAAGCTGGCATCAGCGCGAAGCCAGCGGGCCAGCCAGAGCCAACGGCTCACTTCGGCAAGGCCTTGGGTCAGATAGCTGGTTGGGAACGGACTGGTTCCATCCACCCGGCCACCAAACACAAGCGTTGGGAAGACGGCAACGATCTTGTCGGCGAGAGGATGCTGCTCAAGATCCTCCAGGCACTGGGCTTTGGTTTGGATGTACTCGGTGCCGTAAGCCATCGCTTCAGGCAACGGGCGCAGGTGACGGTCAAGGATGCTGGCCGTTGAGAAGTAGATGATCTGTTCAACCACGGCCGGGTTCAGCAGTTGAAGCATGCGCTTCACCGCCAGAACATTCACCTGGTGCGCACGTTCGGGATCGCCCCAGGCCGTGGCGGTGTGGATCACCCTGGTCACCGTGGCCAGATCCGCAATGAACCGGTCTGTTTCCCTGAGATCGCCGACCAGAAGACGGATCCGTGGGTGGTCAGCCGGCACTGCGGTCAGCTTGGCTGGATCCCGAAGCCAGAGCAGAAGCTCAACGTCGGAATTGTCCAGCAGCCAGCGGGAGACGTATTGACCGACGCAGCCGCTGGCGCCGGTGACCAGGATCCGGCTCAAGCGACTGCCCCGAGGCGGTCCATCACACTCTTGCCGGAACGGAAGAAGGCAGCTCCGTTCTCTTCAGGAGTGCCGGGCAGGATGCCATGGCCGAGGTTGAGGATGTGCTTGCGGCCACGGGCCTTGCGCACGCAGTCGTCAATCCTTGCTTCGATCGCTTCGGGGGTGCCGAACAGCAGGCCGGGATCAACGTTCCCCTGCACACCAATGTGCTTCGGCAGACGGGCGAGGGCCTCGGCCATGTCCACGGTCCAGTCGAGCGACACGATGTCCACACCGGTGGCGGCCATGCGCTCGATCACACCAGCGCTCCCGGAGATGTACAGGATGAATGGGGTATCCGGGTGGGTCTGCTTAACCAGGTCAACCACCTTTTTCTGATAAGGCGCAGCGAAGGTGTCATAGTCCGCTGGACTGAGCTGACCGGCCCAGGAATCGAACATCTGCACCACCTGAGCTCCGGAATCGATCTGGTAGCGCAAGTAATTGGCGATCGACTCGGCGAAGTGGTCGAGCAGTTTGTGCAGGATCTCAGGCTCCTGGAAGGCCATGGCCTTGATCACCGCGTAGTTCTTGCTGCTCTTGCCCTCCACCACGTAGGCGGCCAGGGTCCAAGGCGCACCGACGAAACCGAGAACAGCCGCTTCGTTGCCGACGCTCTGGCGTAGGCGGCCGAGCACCTCACCCACAAAGGGCATGGACTCTGCAGGGTTCAGGGGCGTCAGAGCATCCACCTGAGCCATGCTGCGGATCGGATCGCCGATCTGGGGGCCCTTGCTCTCGATGATGTCGAAATCGATGCCCATCCCCGGCAGGGGCGTGAGGATGTCGGAGAACAGGATCACGCCATCGGGCTTGAAGGCGTGGAACGGTTGCATGGAGATCTCGTAGGAGAGATCAGGGTTCTCCGAGCGCTCACGGAAGCTGGGGTACTTGTCCCGGAGGTCCCGGTAGATCTTCATGTACCGACCGGCCTGGCGCATCATCCACACGGGGGGACGCTCCACTGATTCACCGCGCGCTGCACGCAGCAGAAGGGGCAGGGAGTCGCTCATCAAGCCGGATCGGATCAGCCGGAAACCTACCCGAATCGGGATGACCGCTAGCGGTTCACCCCTTAACTGTCATCTGGTTCGTCACACGGCGACGTCGTCGCTGGTGTTGGTGTCCTTGAGCAGGGTCCGCTTGGGGTCGTGACGGAACACCATCAGACTTAAGGGAGGCAGACAGAGCCCAATGGACTGGTCGTAGCCATGGATGCCCCAGGCCTCGGTTTCTTTGCCGCCCATGTTGCCCATGTTGCTGCCGCCGTATCGGCTGGCATCGGTGTTGAGAATCTCCTCATAGAAGCCCTCCAGCGGCACACCGATGCGGTACTCGGCATGGCTTTGGGGGGTGAAGTTGGCCACAACTACCAGCCAGGTCCCACCACTGCTTTCCCGACGCATAAAGCTGATCACCGAATGACGATTGTCGTTGCAATCAATCCACTGGAATCCGAACTGATCAAAGTCATCCCGCCATAGCGCGGGTTCTGCTTTGTACAGAACATTGAGATCGTCAACCAGGCGTTGAACCCCTTGGTGGGGTTCGTAGTTGAGCAGATCCCACTGCAGGTCTCCCCAGACATTCCATTCGGCTCTCTGACCGAATTCCATGCCCATAAAGATGGTTTTTTTGCCTGGGTGCGTCCACATGTAGGCGAGAAGGGCCCTGGTGTTGGCGTACTTCTGCCAGTCATCTCCAGGCATCTTATGGAGGAGATGGCTCTTGCCATGAACCACTTCATCGTGGCTAAGAGCCAGCATGAAGTTCTCGGTGTAGGTGTACCAGATTGAGAAGGTGATGTTGTTCTGGTGGAACTGGCGGAACCACGGATCGAGCTCGAAGTAATCGAGCATGTCGTGCATCCAACCCATGTTCCATTTCAGGTTGAACCCGAGTCCGCCGATGTTGGTGGGTTGCGTCACCATCGGCCAGGTGGTGGATTCCTCGGCGATGGAGAGGGCTCCAGGGAAATGCTGGAACAGCACATGGTTGGCTTGCTGGAGGAAATGAACCGCTTCCGTGTTCTCGCGTCCACCCTGTTCATTGGCCAGCCATTCGCCGTCCGGTCTTAAGTAGTCGCGGTAGAGCATGGAGGCGACAGCATCCACACGGATCCCGTCGATGTGGAACTGCTCGAACCAGAACACGAGATTGGCAACGAGGAAATTGCGAACTTCATTGCGGCTGTAATTGAAGATCAGCGTTCCCCATTCCTTGTGCTCCCCGATGCGGGGATCACCGTGCTCATAGAGGTGGGTTCCGTCGAAGAACGCCAGACCATGGCTGTCTTTCGGGAAGTGGCCCGGGACCCAGTCGATGATGATGCCAATGCCTTCTGCGTGGCAGCGGTCCACAAAGGCCCGGAATTCGTCAGGTGTGCCGTAGCGGCTGGTGGGCGCGTACCAGCCGGTCACCTGATACCCCCAGGAGCCATCAAAGGGATGCTCAGTAATGGGCATCACCTCGATATGGGTGAAGCCGCGGTCTTTGACGTACGGGATCAAGCGATCCGCGAGTTCCGCATAGGTGAGCAGACGGGCACCGGGCTTCATGTCGGCGGCCGGAACCGGTGGCCGCGGTGTCCCGTCAGCTTGGATCCAAGGTTGATCCGCGGAGCCATGCATCCAGCTGCCCAGATGCATTTCGTACACCGAGATCGGCTGATCCAGGGGATTGCTGCTGTCGCGCGCCTGCATCCAGCTGGAATCTGTCCAGGTGAATCCGTCGAGGCGGCACACGATTGAACTGTTGTCCGGACGGACTTCGTGCTGGAAGCCGTAGGGATCAGCTTTCTGGTAGCAGTGGCCTTCCTGGGTGCGGATCTCATACTTGTAGAGCGATCCAACCGCCAGACCGGGGATGAACAGTTCCCAGATGCCGCCCGTGCGCATCTGCATGGGGTGATGGCGACCGTCCCAGGAATTGAGATCGCCGATAACGCCAACGCTGATGGCGTGCGGTGCCCAGAGGCAGAACATCACACCAGCGATGCCATCGCGCTCACAGGCATGGGCTCCCATCCGTTGCCAGATGTGGTGATGGTTGCCTTCGGCAAAGAGATGGCGATCCATTTCGCCCATCCACTCCCCGCGGAAGGCCCAAGGGTCGTGCTGCTCGTGGGTGATGCCACCACGCTCCACACGCACCCGGTAATGGCTACCCGGATCGCGATCGACCGCTGCTTCGAACACCCAGTTGTGATGGGGGCGCTCCATGGCGATCTCGCGACCATCGAGCAGCAGGGTCACCGAGTCGGCTTCTGGCATCCAGATGCGCACAACGTGCCCGTCATCCGTCGCCTGTGGTCCAAGCACGGCGTAGGGGTGGTCGTGTCTGCACTCAGCCAGGCGATGAGCGTCCTGAACCATCCAGTCGAGGACTGCGGTGACGCCCATGGAATCTTTGATCGGTGGGCGCGAGCTTAAGCGGAAATTTCAAGCCCTGATCGCTGTGTGCTCAGACGAAGTCGCGGGAAATATCGACGTTGATGATCCGACCGCTCCCGTCGAAGATCACGAACAAATTGGTGGTGATCTCGGCGAACGCAACGCTGACCAGCACCAGCTGTTGGTCACCTCCCTGGCTCGCGATCACGGCGTCTTTGACCGCGCGGAAGCCGCCTGACGTTTTGGCCAGCTTCGTCCACTTTCTCTCCAAATCACCTGGTTTGAGCTCCTGCTGGAACTGCAGCGAGAATTTCGAACGGGCGGCCACCCAGCGACCTTGTGCCAGATCTTCAGCGAATTCCAGTGCGGTGGCTTGGATCGGCAGAACCCGATCGCTCCACTTCCAGGCCAGGAGTTGGCCCTCGTTATCGAGGACCATCAGCAGATGTTCCTCTCCTTGGTCGCCGGTGATGACGGCATCCACCGTTGTTGTGGCATACCCCGCCGTTGTTCCTGTCACGCGGCCGGCGCGGAAGCGTTGGCCATCGAGGCGTTGCTGTACGGCGGCAACGGAGGTGTTGGCGCGCACATCGGAGGCGAGCAGCTGAAACACCGCAGTTGCGTCACGGGTCTCAAGCGCCCTCAGCAGGCGTTCCGCTGTGGACACAGCCTTGGATGCCGAGAGGTCGGTCCGGATCAGTTGCTGCGCTGCAACAGGGTTTTGCAGTCCGTCGAGAACACCAAGTGGAGCCGCGAGTGAAAGAACCAGCAGAGCAGCGGACAGCTTCACAGCAGTTGGGACGTGTCGGTGCTCAGTCTGCCGGAGTTGAAAGGCTTCAGGGTGAGTGCAGAGTCAGCTAGATCCAGTGTCATGGTCACCACACGGTGGGCAGGGTCAGGGGCTCCGCAGGGCACATCGGGCGTTCCTGAATTGACCCCGATCGCGGGCCATGCTGCCGGCGCGATCGATAAACGCAGCCGATCTCCTGGGTGCAATGTGGCGCAGATCGGTTGCAGCTCAACGCACCGTGGCCTGCTCTCGAAACAGGTGTCGCCTTGCAATCGTCGTGTCCCGGTCACCAGTTGTTCAACGCTGTCGGAGCCTTCCGCAAGCCGTGACAAGGCCACGCAGAGATCGAAGCCGGGTTGGTCGGCGAAGGCCCGCACCGTCAGATGCGGTTGGCCGATCACGAGCATCGTTGCCTTCAGGGGCTGGCTGGTGAATGTGATCACGTCCGAGCGGAGGTCAAGCTGCAGTCGATCCACCGGCCCGGGGTGAACACCGAGGTGGCCTCCGAGTCCGGGGACGGGACGCCAGGGGTCATGAACCACCGTGACGGTGCCCGCGCCGACTCGTCCTTGCTCGAGACAGCCGATGGATGGATCGATATTGGCGAGTCGATTGCCTTGAAGGCTCCAGGAATCGCATCGCTGTGGGCCGGGTGGCTGCAGTGTCGCGGCATCCAACGGCTGCCATGTCGCGGTGGTGAGATTCCAGATCCGGGCCGGAGTGCTTTGGTCTGCAGGGGCTTTGCCCTGGAGATGGTGCTGGAAGAAGCGCAGCATCAGGGTCTGAGCGTCCGGCCACCACTGCAGATGGGTCGCTGGACCAATGTGCAGCTCCGGGGAGCCGCCCGCAGCTCGGGCTCGCCTCCATAGATCGAGGATGCCGTGGAGATGCGGGTCCCAGCAGCCACCGATCAACAGCATCGGTTGACGCAGTAATGCAGGGGCCACTGGATGCACGGTCCAGTCCTCCCGTTGCTCCGGGTTGGTGTCCAGCCAGCGCCGTGCCATGCCCTTGGGCGCATGGCGACGAAGAAGCTCTGGTCCATCGCGCAGGTAGCGGTTGCTCTCCAGGCTTGCTCTGAGTTCGAGCCAGGCCTCGTCGTCATGGCGGTGGCGTGCTTCGAGAGCGGCAAGCTGCAGGCCCCAGCCCAGGCCGAGGTGCCACCACGGCGCACCGCCTTCACAGCTCCAGTGGTCGCATTCATGCAGGCCGGCCATGGCCGGGGCCAGGCAATCCGGTGGTTGCGTGTCCGCGCCGTTGAGCAGTTGGGTCAACCCTTGGTACGAAAAGCCATAGCAACCGATCCGGCCATTGCATTCAGGTTGGGCGCGCACCCATTCGTGGGTGGCTGCTCCGTCGGCAGCTTCCTGATCGAATCCTCGGAAGACCCCTGTGGACTCGCCCATGCCGCGAACGTCTTGCACGACGACCAGAAAGCCATGCTCAGCCCACCAGCTGGGGTGGGCATAGGTCACCGTGGAGGCAATCGCCCGACCGTAGGGCTGCCGCATCAGTAGAGCTGGCCAGGGCCCGCCCTGCTGTGGATGCCAAAGGCGAGCGTTCAGAACCGCGCCATCGTCCAGTTGCAAGCTGGCGTCACGGCTGACGATCGACGCTGAGGTCAACGCGTCGTCAGTGGACATCCGGGCAATGCATTCCAACCACGTAGGTGATCAGGATCTCGGCCTCGTCGAGGGACAGCTGGCGCTGCTTGGCGACCTTCCGGGTGGTCTTGCGCGAATAGGGATCAAAGCTGTTGTCGTTGGCTTGGGCAGTCCGGAATTCCCGACACATGGCTTTGGCTTCTGCAGGATTGCGCTTGATCGCGTCGAGAAGCTCAGCTTGCGCCCAAGCGGGTGAAGCACCAAGACAGCCGATGAAACACAACAGCAATCCAGTAGCCGGTCTCATCATTCGGACATCAGCTGTTGACGGTCTATCAATGCTTGTTGGGGTGACGGGCTTGTACGGGTCAGTTCATGCTCCGCCTGGCCGCCTGAATCCAGGTTTGAGCCAGGCTGAGATCCACCACCGCTCTGCGTCCACTGCCGAGTGAGCGTTCCAGCCGACCGGTCTGTCGCACCAGGCGCTCTGGGGTTGAGCTGGCCAGCACGGCGACGCTGGCAATCCCGGCATGCATCAGCAGCGCTGCATCCTGGGGCGCCAGGTTGAGATCGCAGACCAGGGTGGCGATGCCCCGGAGGCGATTGAAGTTGCGAACCGAGGAACGTCCCTGGCGCACCATGCGGCTGATCTGCTGATCATCCAGAGCCTTGAGGTCCCCCCAGCTGTTGATGCCGTGGAGGAGCAATTGTTGGTGTTCGTCTCTGAACGATTGAGGTAGGTCGTGCAGCGGCTGATCCTTCATTGCGTCAGTGGTACGCGGAAATCGCGTTCCAGTTCACCGCGCACCACCGGCCGGCTGCGGCCATCGGCACTGGTGTCAAAGCTGCGCAGTCGCACGGTCACGGTGCTGGTGCTGCGTCCGGACCCGCGCAGGTTGCCCGCCAGCTGTTGCAATGTCGGCTCGATCGTGGCGTCGCTGGCATCGCTTGGAAGCTGCGCCACCACCAGATCGGCTCCGTTGTCGAAGACCACCGGAGCACGGCTTGCCCCTTCAATGACCACCGGTGGGGTGTAACTCACCGCAAAGGCCCAGCAACTCACGGCAAGCAGCAGAGTGAAACTGCTCACTCCCACAAGGCGGAAGCGCACGCCCCAGCGGGCTACAAACGCAATGGCTGTGAGGCCCAGCAGGCCGAGACCGCTCCAACCCAGCCAAGGGGCAGCGTTAAGCAACAGCTGATCAAGGGCCATCGAGCCTGGTGTTCATCAAACAGTCTCCTTATATTGCGCGGGCTCGGGGGCTGGCGACGCTGTTGATGAAGCAAGCGCGCACCCGCTCTCGCCGAGTTCTGATCGGGATTGTGGCCACCGGCGGCTTCTCTGCGATTGCGGCCGGCAGCTGGGCCCTGGACCGTGGAGCGTCGTCGCTTGTCGCTCGGGTTGCTCCAACACTGGAGCGCAGTCTCAGCGGGCCACTCGGTCATCCCTTGAAGCTCGGGGACTACAGAGGGCTTCGGCCCTGGGGACTTGCCCTTGGTCCGACCACCGTTGCCTCCGTTGATGGAGATGCGTCGAGCCTTGCCGCTCAAGGCGTCGTTGTCCGCTTGGCACCGTTCGCCAGCCTGCGGGAATGGAAGCCAGTGGTGTCGGTCGAACTGGAGCGCCTACGACTCGATCTCCATCGCAATGATCAAAATCGGTTCTGGCGGTTTGGCGCTGATCCAGATGGTGCTGAACCGCCGAATCTTGGTGTCCGCTTTCGCTTTCACAAGCCGGCGGAGGTTGTCTTTGCCGACAGCGGCGAACGGCTTCAGGTGGAGGCCCGCGGTGGCATTGGCTTGGCCGACAGCTCCTTCAAGACGCGGACGCGCGTGTCCTGGGCGGACCGAGGCGGCGCAGTCGATCTCGATGGTGTCGGTCGCTGGGATCGGCCCCAGCTGACGCTCCGCACACGGTTGGATGGCTTGCGGTTACGACGGCTTGCGGCTCTTGTCCCTATCCAGGATGGCCTGGACTTGTCAGGTCAGCTCAATGGCGACCTTCGGCTGCAGTGGACGCGTCACCACCTTGGTTGCCGTGGCACCTTGCAACTCAATGGCTTGTCCGTCCGGACGACGGCTGTCACCGATGCGATCGAGTCAGATCGCATCGCTCTGAGCTGCCGCGACAACAATCTGACCCTCAGTCCGACGCAGATCCGCTCAGGTGAGTACCAGGCGCAACTGGGCGGCACCGTCAGCTTGAACCAATCGTTTGATCTGTCGGCATCGTTGCGTCACTTCGGTGCGCCTGAAGCTCTTCAGCTCAAGCTCACTGGCCCCTGGACACAACCGCTCTGGACGTTCAATGGCCGTGTGGATCAGTTGGTGACAGGGCCTTGGACTGATCCTGTGGCGCTCAGCGGACGCCTACGCACCTTCTGGAGCATGGACGGACTCCGTCGGGCGCAGCTCGAGCTTTTGCAGCTCTCGTCCGGGGCCTCGCAGTTGCAGCTGCAGGGGCCGCTGTTTCCTCAAATGAAGCTGCGGAGCCAGTCTCTAGTGGCAGCCCCGACGTTGTGGGCCGCCAGTCCGGTGTTGCTTGAGCTGTTGGGAGCGGAGTCGCCGGTGTCCGGGACGCTGGACCTGGATGGTTCTGTCGATGCCCCTGCGCTGGCTCTCACCCTGCGGCAGGACGCGAATCCAGTGCTGCAACGCTGGGATCTACGGGCCCATTGGTCCGATGCGACTGGCCAGCTGAATCTGGAGCGTTTTGAGAGTCCGACGCTGAAGGCCACGGCCGAGTTGCCCGTCACGTTGGCAGCGGGTGCTGTGACGACTGGTGCGTTGAAGGCTGATCTGGCGTTGTTGCCGACCCCCCTAGATCCCCTGTCCGGGTTGGCGGGCGTTGAGCTGGGTGGTGTTGCCTCGCTCAAGGGTCAGATCATGGGTCCTCTCTCTGATTTGAGTCCTGATCTCACGATCGATCTGGAGCGACCCAGGGTGGGGAGTCTTCGCCTTCCGGAACGTTGGCGTGGCCGTTTGGCTGGCCGTGCCGCCCAGGCGTTAGAGCTGCGGATGGCCTCGCAGGCACCGAGTGTTGAGGGCCGCTTGTCGGCCACGCTTCGCGGGGGTGTCAGCTCTCTGAAACTCGAGCGTCAGGGCGGCCATCTGACCGTTGAGGGGGCTGCAGGGCTGTGGCGTTGGCGCGCCGATCAGTTGGCACTGCTCGGCCTGCAGCTTCAGGCCCCAGGTCGCCAACGCTTTGATCCTGTGGTGGGAGCGCTATCGGGCACCGGGTCGATCGCCCTTGCACCATTCGCGCTGGACGGCGACCTCACGCTCGATGGTCTCGGCTATCGCGGTGTTCGAGTGGCGCAGGTCCAGGCCAAGGCAGGGGTGCAGAACACACGCGTTCAGGTTGATGGAACCCTCCGGCTGGAACGTGAGCAGGACGGAGAGGTGGCCTTGGAGTTGCATGGCCAATCCGGACGAGGGTGGCGAGGGGAAATGAAAGCCCGGGCCATTGATGTGTCCTGGTTGTCCGAGACGTTGCGCCAGCTCCGTCGCCAGGATCCCCTTGAGGGTGCATTGCCCGGTCGTGCTGCTGATCTGGGTCGCTTGGTCGTCGACACCTTTGGTGGCGGTCTTGATGGACAGCTTCAGGCACTGCAGCGTTCCCGTCAGGCCTTGGCGGAGTACGCCCTTGCCCATCCCGAGCAACGGGCCTCCATTGAGGATCTCGAGGGGCGCCTCGATGCAGATCTGCGTGTTGCCGGCCCGACCCTGGACCAACTCACTCTTGATCTCCAGGCCCAGGGTCATCTCTGGCTGAGCGCCGAGGACAGCGATCGTGCGCTGCAGCTGGAGCCTTTTGTGGTGTCGGCGCAGGGCCCGCTGCGTGGCGGTGAGGGCAGCTTCAGCCTGGAGCATCTCCCGGTGTCACTGCTGGCTTTGTTTGTTCCAGTGCCCGCCTCCCTGCGGGGAGCTGGGGGGCTCCGCGGGCGTTACTCCTTTACCGAAGCGGGCCCGCAGATCCAGGCGGAGTTGCTGCTGGAGGACGTGGCTCTCGGCGACACAGATCTCACGCTGCGACGGAACTCCCTTCGTTTTGATACCTCAGGCCTGAGCCTCGACCTGGCCTTGAGCAGTCGTGGCTCATCGAATCCGATCACGGTGGTTGGCACCGTGCCGTTGGCGTCTGATGACGGCTTGGATCTGACGATCCAAGCGGATGAGGATGCGCTGCATTTTTTGACCGTTCTGGCCCCAGGAATGGAGGTCAGCAGCGGCACCACGTCATTGAACCTGTCGCTGCAAGGGTCGCGACTAGATCCTGAGGCCAGTGGCTTCCTGGTTGTTAAAGATGCCGCCGCCACGGTTCAAGGTCAGGACCTGCGTCGCATCAATGCGTCCCTGCTGTTTGATTTCAACCGATTGCTGGTTCGTGAAGGCTCGGCTGAGCTGGCTGCAGGGGGCTCGATCCAATTGACCGGGGCCTTGGCGTTGCTGCGTCCTGCGATCCAGGACGAACCGTTCACCATCACCATCGATCAGGCCCGTGTTCGTCAGCCAAAAGCGGATTTCATTGCCGATGGCCGTGTTCAGATCCGAGGTGCTATCGCGCAGCCGGAGCTTTTCGGTGAGCTCATTATCAACCAGGGAACCATCCGCCCGCGCGAGGGTTTGCTGTCCCGGGCCGGTCACCGCGGGCTGAAGGGCCTGATCCCTGTGCCGTCTTTGGCCCCAGGACTTCCGCAGGCGGGGGCCACTGTGTCGACAGCCACTGTGTCGACACCGGTGGGCCTGCCCACCTTGATCGAAGAACAGTGGGATTTTCAGGACCCGTTGGTGCTGATCGGTCCAGGCGCACCGCTCGAGGCGTCGGAACAGCTCCAAGCGTTGATTCCCAATCTCCCCACGGTGCAGTTCCGCAATTTCAGGCTGCGGCTCGGTCCGGATCTGCGTGTGGAGATGCTGCCGATGATCAGTTTCCGTGGCAGTGGTCAGCTGTTGTTAAACGGACCCCTGACTCCATCGCTCCAGGCCCGTGGTCTGATTCGTCTGACCAATGGTCGGGTGAGTTTGTTTTCCACGACCTTCCGACTCGACAACAGTGTGGCCAATGTCGCGGTGTTCACTCCGTCGCTCGGGCTGGTGCCCTACGTGGACATCGCCATGCAGACCCGGGTCTCCGACACGGTCCAGCAGGGCGGTGACAGCAGCACGACCACGGCCAACGTCTTTGAAACCAATGGCAGTGGTGCCCTTGGCCCCGGGGGACAGCTTCGTCTCGTCAAAGTCAGCGTTCAGGCCTCAGGCCCGGCCAATCGCCTGATGGGCAACCTGGACTTGCGCAGTACGCCACCCATGCCCGAGCAGCAGTTGCTGTCCTTGATCGGTGGTAGTTCACTCTCAGGTCTGGCCGGTGGTGGTGGTGCGGCCTTGGCCACCGTCGTCGGTCAGTCGTTGCTGTCGCCTGTGCTGGGCAGTCTCACCGATGTGATGGGACAGCGCCTGCAGATTGCGCTGTACCCCACCTACGTCAATCCCCAGGTCAAATCCGAAACAGAGCGCACATCAGGCCGGGTTCCTCCCACGTTCACCTTGGTCACGGAGATCGGCATCGATGTGAACGACCGTTTTGATTTCTCCGTGCTCTCGGCCCCTAACAACAGCGATGTGCCCCCCCAGGCATCGATCAGTTATCAGGTCACGCCCAACACCACTGTGACGGGGTCGGTCGACAGCAACGGCACGTGGCAGAGCCAGCTTCAACTGTTCTTCCGTTTTTAGGGATGACCGCTCCATCGCATCAGGTCATCGGTGTGGACCTCGGGGGTACGGCCATCAAGTTGGCCCGTTTCGATGCCGCCGGCACGTTGCTGGCGGCGTTGGAGCATGCCACCCCTCAACCCGCGACACCCGGTGCTGTCACCATCGCAATTGGCGAGGCGATTCAGCAGCTCGATCCAGACCGTCTGGCCGATTGTGTCGGCATTGGCCTTCCCGGCCCCATGGATGCGGCGGCGCGGGTCGCCCGGGTGTGCATCAACCTGCCCGGATGGGAGGACGTTCCCCTGGCGGACTGGCTGGAAGCTCGTCTTGAGCGCCGAGTCACCCTCGCCAATGACGGCAATTGCGCGGTGGTTGGGGAAGCCTGGAAGGGGGCTGCCCAAGGCGTTGAGGATGTGGTGCTGCTGACCCTGGGCACTGGCGTCGGTGGAGGGGTGTTGCTGTCTGGCCAGCTGTTCACGGGTCACAACGGTGCGGCCGCGGAGCCTGGCTTGATCGGTGTGGACCCAGCTGGCCCCCCGTGCAACAGCGGCAACCGGGGATCGCTTGAGCAATACGCCAGCATCTCTGCTCTGCGCAGACTTTGTGACCAAGATCCCCGTGAGCTCTGTCGCCGAGCGGCCGAGGGGGATCCGGAGGCCCTTGCGATTTGGCAGCGGTATGGCACCACGCTCGGCATTGGTGTCAGTTCCCTGGTGTACCTCTTCACCCCGCAACTGGTTCTGCTGGGTGGTGGTTTGGCTGGGGCCGCTGAGCACTTCCTTCCTGCTGTTCGTGCGGAGGTCACCCGGCGTGTTCAGGCTGTGTCGCGGGAGACGCTCAGCATTCAGGCGTGTTCCCTCGGCAATGGTGCCGGGCGTCTGGGTGCAGCCCGTCTTGCTCTGCAGAGGCTGGGCGGGATGATGGAGCGTCTCTGAGTTGTTCCGACTGCATGACCAGCGTTCCCGAGCCGTCGCCAGAGCTGCTCCAGCGAGCCGGTGCTGTGCGTCTGGCGGCTGTGGATCTCGGTCAGACCAGTGACAGCGAACGCGCTCAGGCGCTCCATGCCATGGCGGATGCGTTGGAGCGTCACGCCGACGCCATCGTTGCGGCCAATCAACAGGACTTAGCGCGATCCAAGGATGCTGGTCTGGCGTCTGCCTTGATGGCGCGTCTCAAGTTGGATGCCGCCAAGCTCGCCGGCGCCATCGATGGTGTCCGCAAGGTGGCGGATCTGGCGGATCCCCTGGGCCAACGTCAGCTGCACCGGGAGCTGGATCAGGGGCTTGTCCTGGAACGGATCAGCGTGCCGCTGGGTGTGGTTGGCGTGATTTTTGAGGCGCGACCGGATGCGGTGATGCAGATCGCTTCACTGGCGATTCGCGCTGGCAATGGCGCCATCCTCAAAGGCGGAAGCGAGGCTCGCTGCACCAATGAAGCGGTGATGCACGCGCTCAGAGATGGTCTTGCCAGCAGCGCCGTCTCACCGGAGGCTCTGACGTTGCTGACCACCCGTCAGGAAAGTTTGGCCCTGTTGCGCCTGGATGGACTGGTGGATCTGATCATTCCCCGTGGCAGCAACGAACTGGTTCAGTTCATTCAAGACAACACCCGAATTCCTGTGCTGGGCCATGCCGATGGCATTTGCCATCTCTATGTCGATGCTGCGGCCGATCTCGCCAAGGCCGTGACGATTGCCATCGACAGCAAAACCCAGTACCCGGCAGCGTGCAATGCCATTGAGACCCTGCTGATCCATCGCGATGTGGCCCAAGCCTTTCTGGCTCGGGCTTGTCCTGCCTTTGCCACGGCAGGGGTCAGCCTGCGCGGTGATCAGGTCAGTCAGGCACTGGGTGTGTCATCCCCTGCGAGCGATGAGGATTGGTCCACGGAGTACCTCGATCTGATCCTTGCGGTTCGCGTGGTCGACTCCATGGCTGAGGCGATGGATCACATTCGTCGCTACGGCTCTCGCCATACCGAAGTGATCGTCACCGAGGACCAAGACACGGCGACGCGCTTCCTGGCAGCGGTGGACAGCGCAGGGGTTTATCACAACTGCTCGAGTCGTTTTGCCGATGGCTTCCGCTATGGCTTCGGTGCTGAGGTCGGGATCAGCACCCAGACGCTTCCCCCCCGGGGCCCTGTCGGGCTGGATGGTTTGGTCACCTATCGCTACGTGCTTCGAGGTGATGGACACATCGCCGCCGATTTCGCTTCCGGCAAGCGTCAGTTCAGCCATCGCGATCTCCCCCTCGGATGACGGCAGCGGATGTCTCAGCGGATCAGTCGGTGATCCACGTCAGCGACCTTCGGCTCTGGGCCCATGTCGGTGTCCTGGAGCATGAGCGGCGTGATGGCCAGTGGTTTCGGGTCGATCTGCGCTTGTGGCTGGACGTGTCCCAGGCGGCCAAGAACGATGATCTCTCCGCGAGTTTGGATTACAGCAAGGCGATTCAGGCGCTGCAGGGCCTGGCCCGAGACACCTGCTGTCTGACCATCGAGCATTTCAGTGCGTTGATGCTCGATTGCCTGGAGAGGATCTACGGCCCTTACCCGGTTTGGTTGAAGTTGACCAAGTGCGCCGCACCGGTGCCGGGATTCTCCGGGGAGGTGGCTATCGAGTGTCGACGTCATGGTGCTCCGCTCCAACAGCCATGACCCGTCCCTTGGTTCTGGTTCATGGCCTTTGGGATACCCCACGCTTGTTTCGGCGTTTGGTGCAAGCGCTCGATCCGGCATGGGACCGCCCGTTGCTGATTCCTCATTTGCCCCATGGTCTTGGCGTTGTCCCCTTGCGACAGCTGGCTGCCCAGTTGGACCAACACGTCCGGGACCGCTTTGGTGACACCCAGGAGCTGGATCTGCTCGGCTTTTCGATGGGAGGCGTCATCGCTCGGATCTGGTTGCAGGAAGGCAATGGTGCGGCTCGAGTTCGGCGCTTCTTCAGTGTGGGTAGTCCGCAGAACGGCACCCTGGCTGCTGTACCGCTCCCTCGGGCGCTGCTGGCGGGAGCGGCGGATATGAAGGTCGGAAGTGCCCTGATCCGCGATCTGAACCGGGATCCCTCAGCGCTCGCTCAGATTTGTTGTCGGAGCTACTACTGCAGCTGGGATCTGATGGTGTGTCCGGGTTGGCGTGCCGTGTTGCCGACAGGCTCAACACACCGGTTGCCCGTCTGGACCCATCAACAGTTGATTGCCCACCCCCAAGCGCTGGCCCAACTCAAGAGAGACCTGGAGACCAGCTGAATCAGGCTGCGACGAGCCCGGAGTGACGGATGAGGGCTTCGGTGCTGGCAGAACGGCCTCGGAAGGCTGCGAACACCTCGGCGGGCGATTGACTGCCACCGAGACTGAGCACCGTGTCCCGGAACCGGGCACCGGTGGCCTGGATGTCGTCTTCGCTGTCGAGACCCACTTCCTCGAAGGCCGCGAAGGCATCGGCACTGAGCACTTCAGCCCACTTGTAGGAGTAATAGCCAGCGGAATAGCCGCCAGCAAAAATGTGGCCGAAGGCGCAGAGGAAGTGATCCTCTGGGATCGGTGCCATCACCGTGGTGGTTTCGGCAATCTGCAGCCGCAGCTCATTGGGCGATAGTCCCAGATCCTTTGTCCAGGAGCTGTGCAGTCTTAAGTCGGTGAGGGCAAAGTGAACTTGGCGCAGCGTTGCCAGACCGGCATTGAAGGTTCGGCTCTGCTGGAGTTTTTGGAATTCCTCTTCCGGTAGGGGTTCTCCGGTCTGCCAGTGGCGCGCCATGCCCATCAGGGTGCTGCGATCAAGGCACCAGTTCTCCATGAACTGGCTGGGAAGTTCGACCGCGTCCCACTCCACGTTGCTGATTCCTGCAGCATCAGGCTCGTCCACGGTGGTGAGCATGTGCTGAAGGCCGTGGCCAAACTCATGGAAGAGGGTTTCGACTTCTTCGAAACTCATCAGGCTGGGGGTGTCACCAACCGGTGGTGTCTGATTGCAGATCAGGTAGGCCACAGGACGGACGAGCTCGCCATCGCTGAGGCGTCGTCGCCCCAGGCATTCATCCATCCAGGCACCGCCACGTTTACTGGCCGGACGGCTGAACGGGTCGAGATAGAAGGATGCGATCGGCTCCCCGTCGGAGCTGAAAACATTGAAGTAGCGGACGTCTGGATGCCAGATCGGTGCTTCACCATCTGCGGCTCGAATCTCCACCTTGAACAGGCGATGGCACAGACCGAAGAGACCGTCCAGCACCTGTGGCAGTGGGAACCAGGGGCGCAGGGCTTCCTGGTCAAGATCAAACCGCTCCCGGCGCAGCTGCTCAGACCAGTAGGGAAGATCCCACGGCTCGAGCCGTTCAGCTTGATCCGATCCCTGCCGCGCCGCACAGGCTTGGAGATCGGCAAGTTCTTGTTGGGCAGCGGGGTAAGCGGCCGCCCGTAGCTCCTCCAGCAGGGCTTCCACTGCCGGCACGTCATCCGCCATCTTGCTGGCCAGGCTGAGGTCTGCCCAGTGGCGGTATCCGAGTCGTTCCGCCTGTTGCTGTCGCAGATTCAGAATTTCTTCGATCAGGGCGCGGTTGTCGAGGTCACCGGAACTGGCACGGCTGACATGGGCCTTGTAGGCGGTTTCCCTCAGCGCTCGGTTGGTGGCGTGGGTGAGAAACGGCAGGTAGCGCGGCATGTCCAGGCCAAGCAGCCAGGGACCGGTGCTGGCCGTTGCGTCAGCATCGCCGGCCTCGCGGGCTGCAGCGGCCAGGGCTTCCCGTGCTCGCTCGGGCAAACCGTCGACGTCGCTTGCTTCGGTCAACCGCAGCGTCCACTGCTGCGTGGCATCCAGCACATGATTGCCGAATTGCGTTGAGAGTTCGGCCAGTCGCTCGGATGCTGCATTGAAGGCAGCCTGGATCTCTCCATCGAGGCCCACACCACGCTGATCCATCGAGAGAAGCTCAGCCTTCAGGATCCTGCATTGGGCAGGATTCAGTGGCTCAGCGGGTTGATCGCGCAGCAGGCAAAGAGCTCTGTAGATCACACGGCTTTGCCCAAGGCGATTGCCGAGACGCACGACCTCTGGTTGCTGAGCAGCATGGGCTTCACGCAATTCGGTGGAATTGCAGACCCCGTTCAAGTGAGACACCACGCCCCAGCTCCAGCGCAGGGCTTCTCCGATGGACTGGAGGGGGTGCATCACCTGGGCCCAGCTCAGGGGTTCATCGGCCTTGATCCTTTGATCAAGGCTTTGCTCCAGGAGTTTGAGATCGCTCTCGAGCTTGCCCAGTAACTGAGGGAGATCGGTCGAGACCTGGTCGGCGGTGATCGCCGTGAAGTTGGGCAGTCCTGAGCCCGCGAGTAAGGGAGACGTGCTGGTCATGCTGTTCAACCGATGCTCAGTTGCTGGGCGAGTGCCACAAGGCTGTGCTGGCTCAGCAGGTCAGCCAGTGCATCCGTGGACGATTCATAGAGATCCATGGCCACCCGTGGCCAGATTCCGATGACCAAGGTCGGAACGAGCAGTGTGAGTCCTATCACCAGCTCTCTGGGACGCATGTCCTCAATCACCGCCAAGGCCGGAATTCGCGGTCCGAAGAACACGCGGCGGCACATGGACAACAGGTAGATCGGTGTCAGCACCAAGCCAATAGCCGCCAGCAGCACAGTGATGGATCGGAACAGCGAGGTGAAGTTCTCCTGACTGGTGACACCCAGGAAGATGGTGATCTCGCTGATGAATCCGCTCATGCCCGGCAGGGCCAAAGAGGCCAGGGAGCTGGCGAGGAAAAAGGCAAAGGTGATCGGCAATGCTTTGGCCAATCCACCCATGTTTGGAATCGAGAGCGTTTTGGTGCGTTCGTAGAACACGCCGGTGAAAAAGAACATGGCCGCGGCAATCAGGCCATGGCTCACCATCTGCAACATCGCTCCGCTGATCCCGAGAGCATTCACGGCGCCGATCCCCAGCAACACGAAGCCCATATGGCTGACGGAGCTGCAGGCGATCCGACGTTTGACGTTGTCCTGGGCGAAGGCGTTGAGTGCTCCGTAGACAATGTTGACAATGCCAAGAATCACCAGGGCAGGGGCCAGCTGGAGATGGGCTTCCGGAAGCATCTCGACGTTGAAGCGGAGCAGGGCATAGCCGCCCATCTTCAACAACACCCCAGCCAGCAGCATTGAGACGGGAGCATTCGCTTCTCCGTGGGCATCCGGCAGCCAGGTGTGGAGAGGGAACATCGGCAGCTTCACCCCGAAGCCGATCAGGAAGCCCAGGTAACAGAGCAGACCGAAGGTCCCACCGGGGGAACGGGCGGCAAGTTCACTGAGGTTGAGCGTGAAGGTGTCGCCGGACAGCGCAAGCGCCAGGCCACTGATCAGGATCAGCAGCGAGGCCAGCGCTGTGTAGAGGATGAATTTGGTGGCTGCGTATTGACGGTTTTGACCGCCCCAGATGGCAATCAGGAGATACACCGGAACCAGTTCCAGTTCCCAGGCCAGGAAGAACAGCAGGAAATCCTGCGAGAGGAACACGAGGCCCTGGGCCGAAGCCTGCACCAGAAGCAGCGCGAAATACAGACGCGGTTTGAGCTTGATCGACCAACTGGCGGCGACCGACAGCAGGGTGACCAGTCCGCTCAGGACGACCAGGGGAGCCGAGAGGCCATCGGCTCCGAGCGACCATTCCAAACCGATGATTGGAACCCAGCTGATCCGTTCGACGAGTTGCAAGCCAGGCAATGAGGAGTCGAACTGGGTGGCGAAGGCCACCATCATCAGGATCAGGTCGGCGAGCAGCACCACCAGAGTGATGTTGCGGGGGAGTTCAGGGTTGCGCTCTTCGTTCGCTGGCAATAACGGCATGATCAGCGCAGCAGCGATCGGCAGAAGCACGATCAAGGAGAGCCAAGGGAAATCTGCTGTAGACGCGGCCAACATCGGCAGATCGGCGTCCATAGCACTCCCGAAATTTGTAAACAAAGATATCAGCCCAGGGATCAGGATTGGGTAGATCTACTCAGGAGAAGCGGTCTGCCAGTGGCTTCCTGAGGTCTGCAGGTTCAGCACCGGAGCGCGACTGGCAACACCGACGGCCTCCCATGCCCGCACCATGGCGCGACTGATGGCGGTGCCTTTGTCTGCAGAGCACAACGCCAGGATGCTGGGACCTGCACCACTGATGGCACAGCCCCAGGCTCCCGCGTCGATGGCGGCCTTGCGGACTTCCTCTCCGCCTTTGATCAAGCGCCAGCGATAGGGCTCATGGAGCCTGTCGTGCATGCCATCGGAAATCAGATCCCCATTGCCTGTTCTGAGCCCTTGCAGCAGAAGAGTGAGGGCGCCCAGGTTGGTGACCGCATCACTGACGGGAATCGTCTTGGGCATCGCCCGTCTGGCTTCGCTGGTGCTGAGGCGAATGGAAGGAATGGCCACAACTGCTTTCACCGCATGGGTCCACTCGCAGCGCACCACACGCCAGCGTTGAGAGGCGGCCTTGGCCGTCATGCAGAGGCCCCCGAGCAGGGACGGCACCACGTTGTCCGGATGCCCTTCGATATCAATGGCGAGCTCCAGCAGTTTCTCCTTGCTCAGTGGTTCCCCCACCAGGGCATTGGCCCCCATCAGCCCGGCCACGATCGCGGTGGCACTGCTGCCCAGGCCACGAGCAGGAGGAACGGCCAGACGAACCCGAGCTTCAAGGGCCACCGGCTCGATCCCCGCTGCCTTCCAGACCCGTTGCGCTGCGCGGTAGACAAGGTTGTCCGGCCCACCGCGCAGATGGGTGCCTTCTGAGCCTTCGATGATCAGCTCAAAGCGCTCTCCACTGCCTTCGATCCGCTGCATGGCGAAGCGGTTGTTGAGGTCGAGGGCAGCCCCCAGGCAATCGAAACCAGGGCCAAGGTTCGCTGTGGTGGCGGGCACGTCCACCACCACTTTCTGGCCAATGCGCGGCTGCGCCATGCCTGCTGATCTACTCAGGACAGTGTCCCACCCGACTCCGCAAGCATTCGTGCTCGGCAGGCAGCGCTAAACAATCCAGCCTGCGGATCGGTTACCGCCGTGATCTGCAGCGTGCTGATGAAGTCGTGAAAGCGGCCTTTGTCGCGCAGGGCGTCCATGAACTGGGGGGATTGCAAGCCTCCCAATTGCTTGGCAGCGGTCCCACCGCCGATCCACAACCCTCCAGTGCAGAGCTCCTGCAGCGCCAGGTCCCCTGCAGCCGATCCATAGGCCGACAACCAAAGATCGAGGGCGGATTGCATCAGCAGGTCGCCGTTGGATGCGGCCTGACTCGCCTCGGCGGGAAGATCACTGCCCTGGGCCTGGGGCCAGCTTTCCGCCATCTCTCGCAGCGGATGGGCGGTGGCCGCAGGTTGAAGCAGTAGCCAACGGGCGATATGCCCAAGGCCAGTCCCACTCACGATTCGTTCCACCGAGAGCCGGGTGAGATTGAGATCGTGTTTCAACCATGCGGCGAGGCGCCATTCCTGCTCGTTTCGGGGAGCGAATTCCCGATGTCCGCCTTCGCTGGGTAGCGCAAGCAAGCCGCGGTCGGTCTGAATCCCTCGAGCCATGCCCAGCCCTGTTCCGGCACCGAGAATGGCCATCGGGCCGTTGTCTCTGGACCCAGCCTGGAGAACCCTGCATTGCTGGTCGTCGAAGTTGGGAAGTCCATAGATCAAGACGCCGAAATCATTGACCAGTTCGAGTCGCTGCATCTCTGCAGCCTTTGCCAGATCGTCTTCCTGTAACTGCCAGGGAAGATTGGTGATGGAGGCTCGCCTGTTCTGAACGGGGCCTGCAACGGCGATGCAACCGTGAGCTGGTGCTGCAACGGCCGCTGGTCGGCTTTGAACGAAGCTGTTCAGCATTGGCTCCAGCGAGGGCCAGTCGCGGGAGATGTAGCGCTGCTGATGGCGTTGGATCAGAGCACCGTTCTGGACCTCATACAGGGCCAAAAGGGTCTTGGTGCCGCCCATATCTCCGGCCAGCAGCGTTGTGGCATCCATCGGCTGACCTCGGTCCACGGTGTTCTCAGGCTGGAGTCAGCGCCTGGGATCGGCAACTAAAACAGGTCGAGCGGTAAGGGGCCCCATGTCGTGGCCGGTTGGCTGGCGTCCTCACCATGGCCGCTGATCAGGATGCCCTCCCCGAGTCCATGCTCGATCCGGATTCGTATGGATCCTCCGGTCTGGTTGGCCTTCAGGAACACTGGGCCCTCGTCCTGTGGGCTTTCCACCAGCTCCATTGCAGTCCAGCCCTGCTGCTGCTCGAGGCGGCGCAAGGCTGCCAGGGCTGCGTCGGCGGACGGGGCCATGACGCCAACGGTGAACCAGCTGGCCGTTGCCATGGCTTGGCTCAGCTCCTCCCGTAAGGCCAGGCGAGCAGCAGCGCTCAACTCGGGTGCTGTGCGCAGGCGAGCGAGATCTTGAAGCGTCGACATCGGCTTGTCTGTCATGGTCATCAAACGCTCAGGCCCGGCTGGCGGTTGGTATTGGCTGCTGCGCCAGCCCGCAGCACATCCGCCACAGCAACGACCCCGAGGTCACCATCCCGGCGGCTGCGGAGACTGACTGCCTTCTGTTCAGCCTCTTTGGCACCAATCACAGCCAGAACGGGAATCTTCATCTGTTCACCGGTGCGAATCAGCTTGCCGAGACGATCCCCACTGCGATCGATGGTCGAGCGGATGCCAGCGGCGCTGAGTTGCTCGTGCAGAGACTCGGCGTAGGGAAGCACCTCGTCGGTGACCGGAAGCAGGCGGATTTGTTCCGGTGCCAGCCAGAACGGGTAATCACCCGCATAGTTCTCGGTCATGATCCCGAAGAAGCGCTCCAGCGAACCGAAGATGGCGCGGTGGATCATGATTGGTCGCTGCTTGCTCCCATCGGCGGCGATGTAGTCGAGCTCAAACCGTTCCGGCAGGTTGAAGTCGAGCTGAATGGTGGAGCACTGCCACATCCGGCCGATGGCATCTTCGATCTTGAGATCGATTTTCGGGCCGTAGAAGGCGCCGCCGCCTTCGTCGATCTTGTAAGCCCAACCCTTGCGGTCCAGCGCTTCGATCAGACCCTTGGTAGCCAGGTCCCAAACGGCGTCATCACCGATCGATTTCTCCGGACGGGTGGAGAGGTTGATCTCATAGTTGCTGAAATCGAAAGCGGAGAGGATCCGCTCGGTGAGATCGAGGATTTTCAGGATCTCATCGCTGATCTGCTCCGGAAGGCAGAACACATGGGCATCGTCCTGGGTGAAGCCGCGCACCCGCATCAAGCCGTGCATCACGCCCGGACGCTCGTAGCGATACACCGTTCCAAGCTCCGCCCAACGGATCGGCAGTTCGCGGTAACTGCGCAGTTTGCTGGCGTAGGTGAGCACGTGGAACGGGCAGTTCATCGGTTTGAGCTGGTATTCCCGCTCGTCCACCTCCATGGGGCCGAACATGCTTTCGGCGTAGAAGTCGAGGTGGCCTGAGGTCTTCCACAGGCTGATGTCCGCCACGTGGGGGGTGTACAGCAGCTCGTAGCCACCTTCGAAGTGGGCTTGGCGCCAGAACTCCTCGATCAAGAGGCGCATGCGCGCACCGCGGGGGTGCCAGAACACCAGGCCAGCGCCCGCTTCGTCTTCGATCGAGAACAGGTCGAGATCCTTGCCGATGCGGCGGTGGTCGCGGCGGAGGGCTTCCGCTTTGCGACGCTTGTGCTCCGCCAATTGCTCCGGGGTTTCCCAGGCCGTTCCATAGATGCGCTGAAGCTGGGCTTTGGTCTCATCTCCGCGCCAGTAGGCACCGGCGACGCTCTCCAGTTCAAACGCCTTCGGATTCAGCTCTTTGGTGTTCTCAACGTGGGGGCCAGCGCAGAGATCCCACCACTGTTCGCCGAGCGTGTAGAGCGTGATTGGTTCCTGAAGGCCTTCCAGGATTTCCAGCTTGTAGGGCTCGTTTTGCGCTTCGATGCGCCGCTTCGCTTCTTCGCGGCTGACCTCGATACGTTCGAGGGGCAATTTGCGGCCGATGATCTTGCCCATTTCCTTTTTGATCGCCTTCAGGTCGGCTTCCGTGAAGGGATCGGGATTGTCGAAGTCGTAGTAAAACCCGGTTTCCGTCCAGGGCCCGATGGTGACCTGAGCCTTGGGGAAGAGTTTCTGAACGGCCATGGCCATCACATGGCTCATGGAGTGACGAATTTTGAGCAGCTGCTCGCTCTCGCTTGTTTTGGGGAGCACTACCGGAGTTGAGGGGGCAGGGGTGGTCACTGCTGCGCTGCTCAACGTTCAACGGTCGGGGCCCGCCATCCTATGGGCGTGCCCTGCGCAGTTCGATGGACAGACACCCGGATCAAGAAGCCGGTGAGCTTCTCGACCATCTTCTGGGCTCACTGCTCGATGATTTCGATCACTGGTTTCAACGCGGTGAAGAGTTGCTGAGCTGTTGCCCGGAGTCCGTGATGACTCCCGAAGACCAAGCCCGCTTCCGGGAGCGGCTGCATGAAGGCAAGAAGGCGATTGCTGCCACACGGATGCTGGTTGCTGCCGCATCAGAACCGATGGCGGTCTCCATGGAGGCGATGACGCCCTGGCATGGCTTGGTGACCGAGGTGTGGGGGTTATCGGCTCGAGTCGCCGCTGCCCGGCGTTAATCAGGCAGGTCGGGATTGGCGGCGAAGCGATTGCAGGTTCTCGCTGTAAAAGCGGGACAGTTCCTGATGGGATTTGACCGGCTGGCCGTAGGCGCTTCGACCGCTGATGTTGGGGAAAGATGCCCACTCCGGTGCCAGTCGAGCCATGGCGGCTTTCGTGAGACCACTGCGATCGACTTCCTGCAAGGCGCCACGGCGTTTGATCAGGTGCAGGGCCGCTTGGTCCTGATGCTGTGGCTCAAAGCTGTCCAGCTTGAGTTCCTTGGCAACTCCTTTCCAGGTGGCCGGTAGGAACTGGTAGGCCCCTGCGGCTGCACTGGCGTAGCGCTTGACCACCACGGTTTCGGGGTGACGGGATAAGTCCTGAAACTTTCCGCCGCCGTACATCACTTGATAGCCCTGGTCGGTGCCGTCTTTCCAGGTTCCTTCGGCGTACCGGATGGTGTTGAGCAACGCCCGACGTTCTGGTGTCAGGTCATACGGCCCGTTCTGGACAGCACCAATCAACTCGGCGCGGCTGATGACTCGGTCGTTGGTGCCTTGATCAGCTGCGTCTGGGGTGGGGGAGAGCGTTGCTGCGCTGACGGACATCAACAGTCCTGCTGCTGCCAGCCCGGAGACGACGCTGGGAAAGGCCGACATCGACGCAAAAGTCAGACGCACGCAAGGGGATCGAAGTAGACGATTACGTTGCTGGACCAAGCTTCTGTTTCGCGAGGCCGTTGCTTTGGGGGTTGACCTTTGTTTAAAGATGTGCGTAGCAAATCTAAAAACAGCCTTAAGACGCGTGAGACGCGAGTCGTCGCAGACGACGTTGCGGTCGCGCGTCGTGGTGGCCTGGGTGAGGCTGGGTGGCTCGGTACCGATTAGCTCGGCTAATCAATGCCAACGTGCTTAATCAGCTCCGTGGGCTGAAACCCAAGGCGCTGCGAACCCGCTCCAGCGTTGCGTTGGCGACGGTTTCGGCCTTCTGACGCCCCTGATCGAGCACCTGGTCCAGTTCGGTGGGGTCCTCCATCAGCTCGCGGTGGCGGGCTTGGATTGGCTCGAGCGCGGCGACCGCCGCATCAGCCAGCATCGGCTTGAACTTGCCCCAGCCGATGTCGGCGCATTCTGCCGCCGCTGTCTCTCGACCCTTGCCGCTGAGGATGGCGTAGAGGCTCAGAAGATTATGGGTCTCTGGACGCTCTGGGTTGTCGAACTCAAGCCCCATCTGGGGATCGGTTTTGGCGCGTTTGATTTTCTTGGTGATCACGTCCGGCGGATCCAGCAAGGTGATCCGACTGCCCTCGTTGGGATCGCTCTTGCTCATCTTGCTGCGACCATCCGTCAGGCTCATCACCCGAGCGCCCTCCTTAAGGATGAGCGGCTTGGGGACGTTGAGGATTGGTTGCTCCTCGCTGCCGAAACGGGCATTGATGCGTTGTTGGGCGATGTCGCGGGCCAGCTCAAGATGCTGCTTCTGGTCTTCGCCGACGGGAACGAGATCCGCGTCATAGAGAAGGATGTCCGCGGCCATCAGCACGGGGTAGTCCAGTAACCCCACGGAGACGTTGTCCCCCTGTTTGACGGACTTCTCCTTGAACTGGATCATCCGCTCCAACCAGTTCAGAGGCGTCACGCAGTTCAGCAGCCAGCAGAGTTCGCTGTGGGCAGCGACCTGGCTCTGGATGAACACGGAGCAGCGTTTCGGATCCATGCCGCAGGCGAGATACAGCGCTGCGGTGCTTCGGGTGTCTCCGGCGAGTTTCGTTGGGTCATGGGGAACGGTGATCGCGTGCAGATCAACCACGCACACAAAGGTGTCGTGGCTGTCTTGGAGATCCACCCAGTTCCGAATCGCCCCTAACCAGTTGCCGAGATGAAGCGCACCGGTGGGTTGAACGCCGGAGAGAACCCGAGGCCGTGGCATGGATCAGCCCTCAGCGTCAGCTGGTTTGGCATCGTCGCTGGAGACAGTCTCAGCCACGTCAGCAGGAGCGCTCTCGGGCTCTGCTTCAGCAGCGGCAGCAACAGGCTCGTTGGGTTGAGGCTTGGACGGGCGAGCGAAGGGGTCTGGCCGTGAGCCGCGCCCACCTTGACGGTCATCGTCAAAGCGACGTCCACGCCCGCCACCATCACGACCCCCGCCATCGCGGCGCCCGCCACCACGGGGAGCCTGAGAACGCTGTTGTGCCACGAGTTCATCGAGTTGGCCATCCTCGAGCATCTGGCCCAGGGTGCGGAGGGCAAAGCCGAGAACCGCGACCGTGGACCGCAGGTTGAAGGCCTCCTGCAGGGCCCGTGCAGAGCGCATTTCGTTGTCGCTCAGACGGATGCGAAATCCACCGCCCTCACGGTTTCCACCGCGACCGCCGCGTTGACCGCCGCGACCCGAATCACCCCGACCACCTTCGGTCTGCCCCCCTTGTTGTTGGGGATCGCTGTAGGAATCACTCATGGCCCCTTGGCCTGGAATCAGGCGCAAGTGTGACGCATCGCCGGAGAAATGTCGGCGATCCAATGCAACCGGGGCTGGTCCCCCTGGTGTCGTCGAGGCAAAACAAGCATCGGGATGGCCGGTGTTCCTGTCTCCACCTTGGTTCGATAGGTGCTGACGAGCTCGAGATAGTGACGCACCGTCCAGCCATGGCCCGGACGGTCTCGACTGGTCCAGTACTGGCGCAGTGCACGGCAGCAGTCCTCCATGCCGAACTCCTGCCAGCAGCGTTGTTGCGCAGCAAGCGGGTCGAGACCGTCGGCCACGAGCGATCGGAAGCTGGCCAGTTCCGGAGCCTCGTCGTGGAGATCGGCAGGGAACACCCGATTGAGGTTCCGCAGGGGAACCTGGGAGAGCTTCAACCAGCAGCGCTCGTGCAGGAGCACCGGCAGGGACCAGCTCCAAACCGGCTGAGCCTTGAAGCGACCAAGGATCTCCTCTAGGCCAATGATCTGCCTGGTGGTCAGGGATCGCAGCGGGTCAGAGCTGGTCGTCGCTTCAGCCATGGGTGCCGCTGTAGGTGATCTCCTGTTCCACGTAGTCCTTCGGTTCCAGGTGAATGGTGCAGCGCACGGGCCCGAAGCGTTGATCCAAACGATCTTCCACCAATTCCGTGATCCGGTGGGCCGTGTGGAGATCATCGGCCTCCACGATCATGTGCATGTCGATGAAGACCTGCTGTCCCAGCACGCCACGGCTGGCGATGTCATGACAGTTCAGAACTCCGGCTACCTGCATGGCTTCGGCGTGGATCGATTCAGGAGCGATCGCGATGTGGTCGACGAGCCAGGGCAGTGTGCGTTTGAGCACAGACCAGCAGACCCGAATGAGCAGGAGAGCCATCGGAATGGCTAGGGCTACGTCCAGCCAGTTGACGTCGAACAACAGCGCTCCTGACATGCCTACCAGGATCACCACGGTGGTCCAGACGTCGCTTGCTGCATGTTGGGCATCGGCCTTGAGCAAGGAACTGTTCAGCCGACGCCCCTGGTCGTGTTCATAGGCCGCGAGTAGGAGGTTGAAGCCGAGGGCGAGCAGCAGGAGCAGGAGCTCATTGGAGGTGACGCGGATCGCAGGCAGCCCGTCGAGCAGTCGTTCGCCAGCGCGAAGCAGAATTTCCAGGGCGGTGAACAGGATGAAGCCGGCGATGCCGAGGGCTCCAATGCCTTCATATTTGTGGTGGCCATAGGGATGATCTCGGTCCGGTCGGGGGTCCGACAGTCGATTGGTGATCAATCCCGTCAGGCTGGAGAGCGCATCCGTGGCGCTGTGCATGGCATCGGCAATGACGGCAAGCGACCCACTGACCAAGCCGACCGTGAGTTTCAGCAGCGACATCGCCAGGTTGATGACGAGGGCTGTGACCAGGACGCGTCTGACGGCTGTGCGTCGATCCGACCGGGCCCGATCCGGTCCCGCTGCCATGAGCATGCTCTGCCGTGGTTTCCCTGCAGGGTATGGAGAAGTGGCCAGGCTGACCTCCCATGCTGGTGCCAGCGGCTCAGCTGAGCTAGGACGACTCACGCTTGCTTGTCCCCAGCCGTCTTGAAACTGCCGGTTCCGTTGCTCCAGCTTTTGCCTCAACGCATGACGGGCCTGAGCGCTCTGGTGCTGGTTGGTGGCGGCTTGATCGCGACCCAGTGGTTGGTCAGCGACCTGATCCATGGCCCGGCAGGACTTGGAGTGCTCGGTCTGGGTGCCGGGGTCTGGTGGTTGTCGCGTCCTTCAAAACCCGCTCAATTCAAGCCTCCACAGACTTTGGACGCCTGGATCAAACGCTGCCGCGAGGTCTTGAAGCAGGTTGAAGCCTTCGACGGTGAATCCACGACCCGTGTCCAGGCATGGACGCAGCAGTTGGCGGCCGTGATCGAGCGCGACGGTCCCCAGCGGCTCGCTTTGGTGCATGGCACAACGGACGCGGTGATTCGCTCTGAGGACCTCAGCCAGGGTCTTCGCGGCAGTGCTCCTGTGGATGTGTCCTTTGCTCGCCGTCTCGCGTTGGCGGAGGGATCTCGGTGCTGGCCGGACGCTCTGATCGCGCACGACCATCTGTTGTACGTGCTGGATGCGCCGTTGATGGCGTCCGACCTGCTCTGGCTTCAGCAGCTTCCGGAGGACTGTCCGGCCTGGTTGTTGGTTGGTCATCCGGCCCTGCATGACGTCGAGCAGCTTCAGGACGAGCTGTTGCAGCAGCTCCCTGAGCGTTGGCAGCATCGGGTTCTGCCCTGGACAGGGGACGTTGATCAACTGCGCCAGGCCTTGGCGCCGCTGCGTCAGGCCTTGAACTCACCCCAACGCGTGATGCAGGAGACGGGGCAGCGCCGCTTGGCCACCTTGCATCGCCAATGGCAGCAGGAGCTCGAGCAGTTGCGTCGTGCCAAGTTCATGGACCTGCAGCGCCGCACCCAATGGGTGGTGGCCGCAGGCGTGATGGCGTCTCCGCTGCCAAGCGTCGACCTACTGGCCATGGCTGTGGCCAATGGCCTGATGCTGAAAGAGATGGGTTCGATCTGGGGCACTGAGCTCAAAGGAGAGGTTCTGCAGTCAGCAGCAGGCCAGCTCGCCC
This sequence comes from Synechococcus sp., assembly GCA_049619435.1. Classification (GTDB taxonomy): domain Bacteria; phylum Cyanobacteriota; class Cyanobacteriia; order PCC-6307; family Cyanobiaceae; genus Parasynechococcus. The sequence continues at coordinate 1,619 of JBMZMY010000003.1, read as the reverse complement.
GTGCGGCGTTGGCGCAGGGGGTGGTCGAGTGGACCAGCCAGGCGTTGCTGGGTCTGGCCAAACTCGATGCCGGCAGCTGGCTCGCAGCGGGTGTGATGCAGGCCCTGAGTGCGGCCTACCTCACCAGGGTTGTGGGCCGAGCCATGGCGGACTGGCTGGCGTTGAATGCCGGGGTGGCTGAGCCGGATCTGGAGGTGCTGAAACAGCAGGCTCCGTTGTTGATTGCCAAAGCTGCTGAGCAGGAGCGTGTCGACTGGGGCTCATTTCTTCAGCAGTCCAGACAGTGGGTGCTTAAGACGTCTTCATGAAGACTTCATGGAGTGCTTAATGAAGTTTTTTTGAGCAGTGATTCGTAGTATTTAGATGTGAGGTAAAGGGCGGCCCGATCCATAGGCTTGGTGCGCCATTCGTTCGTTCCGAACGAGCGGTCCATCCGTCTTCTTTTCTCCAATGTCCACCGCAATTCGCAGCGGACGCCAGAGCAACTGGGAGAATTTCTGTGCCTGGGTAACTTCTACCAATAACCGACTCTATGTGGGTTGGTTCGGTGTGCTGATGATTCCTTGCCTTCTGGCTGCCACCATCTGTTTCATCGTTGCGTTTATCGCAGCACCCCCCGTCGATATCGACGGCATCCGTGAGCCCGTCGCTGGTTCTTTGATCTACGGCAACAACATCATCTCCGGTGCTGTTGTTCCGTCCAGCAACGCAATCGGCCTGCACTTCTATCCCATCTGGGAAGCCGCTTCTCTTGATGAGTGGCTGTACAACGGCGGCCCTTATCAGTTGGTCTGCTTCCACTTCCTCATCGGCATTTCTGCCTACATGGGCCGCCAGTGGGAACTCTCCTACCGCCTGGGCATGCGCCCCTGGATCTGCGTCGCCTACAGCGCTCCGCTGTCGGCCGCTTTCGCCGTGTTCCTGGTGTACCCCTTCGGTCAGGGTTCCTTCTCTGACGGGATGCCCCTGGGTATCTCTGGCACCTTCAACTTCATGTTGGTGTTCCAGGCTGAGCACAACATCCTGATGCACCCCTTCCACATGCTGGGCGTCGCAGGTGTGTTCGGTGGATCCCTGTTCTCCGCCATGCACGGCTCCCTGGTGACCTCTTCTCTGGTGCGTGAAACCACCGAGACCGAGTCCCAGAACTACGGCTACAAGTTCGGCCAAGAGGAAGAGACCTACAACATCGTGGCTGCCCACGGTTACTTCGGTCGCCTGATCTTCCAATACGCCTCCTTCAACAACAGCCGTAGCCTTCACTTCTTCCTGGCTGCCTGGCCTGTTGTCGGCATCTGGTTCACCGCCCTGGGCGTGTCGACCATGGCCTTCAACCTGAACGGCTTCAACTTCAACCAGTCCATCCTTGATGGTCAGGGCCGTGTCCTGAACACCTGGGCTGATGTGCTGAACCGTGCCGGCCTCGGCATGGAAGTGATGCACGAGCGCAACGCTCACAACTTCCCCCTCGACCTGGCTGCTGCTGAGTCCACTCCTGTGGCTCTGCAAGCTCCCGCCATCGGTTGATCTGGAACCAACTCTGTTCCATCGGAACAGAACAAACGATTCAGATCAACTGAATCGCAAAGCCTCCGCCGAAAGGTGGGGGCTTTTTGTTG
>JBMZMY010000002.1:0-102520 GCA_049619435.1 Synechococcus sp. | reverse complement strand
AACAGAACCAATCGCATCGATTGGGCTACCCATCTCGAGGGGTTGGCCTCCCTGGACGGTGGCCAGGGTGAGATCCACAGCAGCTCCGGTGCTGTGGGGAGGCGGCGTCGCTGGATGTCGGCTGGGCGCAGCCCAGAAGCGTGCGACGTCCTGCTTCACCACTTCAACAGCGGCGGCCTGAGATGGATCATCGCGACGGATCCCGCGCTCCAGGCAAAGGGCATCGATGGTGTGCTCCACCATGAAGGCTTGAACGTCAATCGGCCGCCAAGCATCAAAGATCGCCAAGCGCAGCGTCGGCTCCCGCTCGCTCAAGATCTCCTGCGCTTGAAGCAAACGATCGAGCACACCGGAGCGCAGGCGAAACGGATCCGCCTCAGCGCCATAGGGCGCGCCAAGTCGGGCATAGGGGTGGGGTTCCAACCGCAGCAGATCCACGGGCAGAGCAACTAACGACTCGTGGCTTTCAGCGATGGGAATGGACGACCAAGGACGCATCAGTTCAAGGGTGTACCGCCGGACAAGCGGCGTTGCTGGTCGTCGAGAAGCCCACGCAGCACTGGATGGGAACTGAGATCAGGATCGGTCTGCAACAACTGTTGCGCTGCAGTGCGGGCGTCCTCGAGGACCGCGCCATCATCGGCCAGGCTGGCCAAAGCCAGGTCGGGCAGACCCGACTGACGCGTTCCAAGCACCTGTCCGGGACCACGAAAACGCAGATCCATTTCGGCGATCTCAAACCCATCAGTCGAGCGGACCATCACGTCCAGACGCTGTCGCGACAAGGGATTGGAACTGCCATTGATCAGCAGACAGTGGGACGCCGCTGCCCCTCGGCCAACCCGACCCCGCAGCTGATGCAATTGCGCCAATCCGAAGCGGTCGGCATGGTCGATCACCATCACGCTGGCCGCAGGCACATCCACGCCCACCTCCACGACCGTTGTGGAGACCAAGATCTGCACATCACCTTGAGCAAAAGCGGTCAACACGTCCTGCTTCTCTGCGCTGGAGAGGCGCCCGTGCAGCAGTCCAACCGAAAGGTCTGGGAACACCTCCCCGGCCAGCTCAGCGTGGACATCCACCGCGGACCGCAAATCCAGCTTCTCTGACTCCTCCACCAGCGGCAGCACGACATAGGCCCGCTGCCCCTTGCCCACCTCGTCGCGAATCAGGGCATAGGCCTGGTCACGCTGGGCCGCGGTCATCATCACGGTCCGAATCGGGGTTCGTCCGGGCGGCAGCTCATCGATCTGGCTGACGTCCAGATCCCCGTGGAGCGACAGGGCCAGGGTTCTGGGAATCGGCGTTGCCGTCATCGTCAGCAGATGGGGCTGCAGACCTTTGTTCAACAGACGATCGCGCTGGTGCACCCCGAAGCGATGTTGCTCATCCACCACCACCAACCCGAGCCGTGAAAACACCACGGGGTCCTCAAGTAGAGCATGGGTTCCCACCAACACCTGGAGCGACCCATTGGCCAGGTCCTCCAGCAAGCGACGCCGCTTCGATTTCGGCGTGGATCCGGTCAACAGCTCCACACTCACGTGGAGCTGTGGAAGCCAACTGCAGAGATTGCGGTAGTGCTGCTCCGCCAACACTTCCGTGGGCGCCATCAGTGCCCCCTGCCAACCCGCTTCGATCGTGGTCAGCAATCCAGCGATGGCCACAACAGTCTTTCCTGAGCCGACGTCCCCCTGTACCAACCGCGCCATCGGTTCAGGTTGGGCGAGATCGGTTTCAATCTCGGCAAAGACGCGCGATTGGGCCGCTGTGAATCGGAACGGAAGCAGCGCGAGAAAACGTTCCACCAGGCCATCCACCTGGCGGTCGATCAGCAACTCTGGGGCCGACCGCGATCGCAGCTCACTGCGGCGCCGCAACAGACCCAACTGAAGCAAAAGAAATTCGTCAAAGACCAGACGCTGTCGCCCCTGATCGAGGTCCTCCCGCGTCTTGGGAGCATGCAGAGCCGTCAGGGCGTCGGCAACGGGAATGACGCCGTAGCGCTGCTGCTCCAGAGACGACAGCGGTTCTGGCCACTGCCGCGTCAAGGGCAAGACCTGCGTGAACAGCTGTCGAAAACGATCCGCTGCGAGGCCTTCCGTGAGGGGATACACCGGCAGCAAGCGCCCGATCTGATCGGATTTGATCGTGCCGTCGGCACTGTCGAGCACTTCGATCAGCGGGTCCTGAAACGACAGCCCGTAGGCACCGTCTTTGACCAGCCCACTGACCGCCACCTGAGCTCCGACTGGATACAACCGTTGCTGGCCCTTGAGATACGCCGTGGAACTGAAGCGTTTGCCGGCCAGAAAACGGGTCACCTTGAGACGCCCGGTGGGATCCTGCAACTGCAGTTCCAAAATCGCGAGGTTCGGATTTTTGGGGCTGACGAAGCCATTACAACGCCGCACCGTCGCCACCAACGTGGCGGTTTCACCCACCACCAGGGCTTCGATCCGCCGCATCCGGGCGTAATCCACATGGTCACGCGGGTAGTAGCGCAGCAGGTCGCGAACCAGCAGCAATCCCAACGTGGCCAGACGGGCTGCGAGCTTCGGACCAACGCCGTTGAGCTCCACCAGTGGGCTATCCAGCGTGAGGGCACGCTGCGCAGGCAGGCGTCGTGCCGATGCCGCTCCTGCACCATCCCGGTGCCTGAGCTTCGGAGGAGCCATCGGTGCGGAAGGCTCTAGGCGTAAGCGGAGCTCATGGAGCCACTGGCGCGTCTCTGTGACCAGACGGCGGCGGCCGGCTAGTTCCGCTGTGGTGTAGATGTCGTACCCCTGACGCAACCGGATCAATCGATCAGCCACTCCGGGAGGGAAAGGCAGATCAGGAGGACGATTCAGCTCAGCCTGCAAGAACTGATGAAAGCGCTGCTTCCGGCCCTGAACATCGGGAAAGCCTTGATCCGCCTCAAGATTCAAGGCCTTCTGAAGCGGACGCAACCAATTGAGCAGCAGCTCGAGCTGCTCGCGGTTCAACCCCCTGGCTGGATCTGATCGGACGGGCTCTGCCAATGATTTAGCGCTTCGCGATCGAGAACACGACGTTGCCAGTGGCGTTGTTGCTGCACCATTTTGAGCAGGGCACGCTGATGCTCGTGCAGGCGATGACGAACCCGACGCAACCGGGGGCTGTCGAACTCAAATTCACTGCAACGCAGCAACAAACACAACACATCCATCCCCTGTTCAACGTCACCCACCGGCATCGGTAAACGCAGCCGCAGAACATTGCTGGCGCTGGATTGGGTGTCCACCTGGCTGCGCAACACCGCCTCCAACAGGGTGATCGGCAACAGGGCATTGGCAAGACCCGCCCGCAGCATCTCCACATTGATGGCGTGGGAGAGGTTGCGCAGGCGTCGGGCCAGAGCGAGGTCGATCGACTGCATCCAGCTCAACAGAGCATCCGGCATCGCAGGGAGAAACTCCTCCCGGGTGATGTCCATGGGTCCTGCCGAAAGAACGGCATCCCCAGGGTCATCGACGGCCTGGGATTGCAGCGCTTCACCCGCCAGTTCGAACAACGACTGGAGGACATCCAGATCGTCCACCCGCTCATCGACGGGTTCGGCGTCAACGTCGGGCTCACGGCCTGGTTCAGGCTCCGCGTCCTTCTCAGCGGAGGGTCGCTGAAGACCAAACAACTCCGGCTGTTGAAGGGGGGGGTCCAAGCTGAGATGCACCGAACCCCTCGGATCACCCTGGGGCTCTGGATCGGACTGGCTGGACTGCTGCAGCTGCTTGCCGAGAACCTTGACCATTTCCCGCCGCGAGCGCTCATCCTGACGAACGGATTCATCCCGGAGTTGCTGCGCTAGCACCATCAGCTGCTCCACGGTTAAGACCACGGAGCAGCGCTGGGTCAAGGTGGCAACCGCAGCCTGAAACTGCTGTCGTGCATCTGGGGAGAGAGCCGAGAACCGTGATGGTTCCACCTTCGTGACCAGAGTGAACAGCGCCTGCAGGGTGCGATCCAGGAGTTCATCCCGCAGGATTTGCAGGTAGAGCGCTTGGTCGCGATAAAGAACCCGGGATCGCTGGCGACACAGCTGCTGGAGCTGCATCAACTGCGATTCCGGGTCGTATCCGGACCGATTGTCCGTCGTGCTCACGCGGATCAGCCAGCGTTCTGCATGGACGCCACCTCGGCGGCGAAATCGTTCTCTTCGACTTCGATGCCCTCACCCAGGGTGTAACGGGTGAAGCGGCGAACCTTGACGTTCTCTCCGATCTTGCCGGCGGTCTGCTTGACCAGTTCAGCCACGGTGATGGAGCTGTCCTTGATGAAGGGCTGTTCCATCAGGGCCAGTTCCTTGAGGCGCTTGTTGATCCGACCCTCAACAATCTTCTCCTTCATCTGCTCAGGCTTGCCTTCGAGATCATCGCGGCCCATCTCAATGGCTTTCTCACGCTCACGGATCTCCGCGGGGATCTCGTCGGTGGTGACGTACTCAACGCCAGGGCAGGCAGCCACCTGCATGGAAACGTCGCGGAGAAGCTCCTGGAACATGTCGCCGCGGGCGACGAAATCGGTTTCACAGTTCACTTCAACCAGCACACCGACCCGGGCGCCGGTGTGGATATAACTGCCGATGGAGCCTTCCGCAGCCGTACGACCAGATTTCTTCTCGGCGCTTGCGATGCCCTTCTGACGAAGCCATTCAATGGCTTTTTCAGAGTCGCCATCGGTCGCGGCGAGAGCCTTCTTGCAATCCATCATTCCCGCGCCGGTCTTGTCGCGCAGGTCCTTGACAAGCTTGGCGGATACGGCAGCCATTGGATCAGGAGTGGGGTGAAAAAACGGGGTTGGATAGAGAGAGCCGCCGATCTGCAGAGGCAGAACGACGGCCTGGATCAGGTTGCTAGCGCAGCAACTCAGCCTTCGGCGTCGTCGCCACCGCGCTGTTCGTTGTTGCCATGGCGACCTTCGTTGATCGCGTCAGCCAGACGGCCGAGAACCAGTTGAACAGAGCGAACAGCGTCGTCGTTGCAAGGGATGGGCACCTCGCAGAGATCCGGGTCGCAATTGGTATCCAGCATGGACACCAAGGGGATATCCAACTTGCGGGCTTCGAGCACAGCGTTGGATTCACGACGCTGGTCCACCAGCACCACGACGTCGGGAAGACGACGCATGTTCTTGAGGCCACCGAGGTACTTCTGGAGACGCTCCAGCTCGCGGCGAAGCACTGCACCTTCCTTCTTGGGGCGCATGGCGATGGCGCCGCTGGACTCCATGCGCTCAAGATCCTTGAGGCGATCAATCCGAGCCTTCATGGTGGTCCAGTTGGTCAGCATTCCGCCCAACCAACGCTGGTTCACGTAGGCAGCACCGCAGCGGGCCGCTTCGAGCGCCACGACTTCAGAGGCTTGCTTCTTGGTGCCAACGAACAGGAAGCGCTTGCCGCTGCGAGCAGCCGAGCGAGTCCACTTGTAGGCGTTGTTCATGCAGACGGCGGTCTGCACAAGGTCAATGATGTGAACGCCGTTGCGCGCGCAGTAGATGTAGCGCGACATCTTGGGATTCCAACGACGAGTCTGGTGCCCAAAGTGAGCACCCGCCTCCATCATTTCGGCGAGAGTGACGACAGCCATGTTGTGAGGTTTCGGGTTCGCCTCCACCTGCCAGGGCCGTAAAACTCCAGGTCAGGCGACCTGGTTGGCTTCACGAACACCCGAAACGGGCAGGTGTGCGGTGTGAAAGAACCCTAAGAAGGTATCAAAACGAAGGCCGCAATCCCTGGCTGCGGGCTTCGCGGACCATGGCGCGCACGCTGATTCTGTTTAAAGGAAGCCGAAGCAGCTCCATTGCCAACCCAGGTTGGCCACGACGGATCAACCAACCCAGCAAGGGACGCAAGGAGCGCTCATTGAACAGACCGCCGAGGGTGAGCAGCTCCCAGAGCAGCACATGCAGCCAGGTGAACTGAATGATGTAACGAACCCGGCGTGTGGGGTGCTTCCGGTAAAACACCAATCCCATCTTGGCCCGCTCCCGCTCAACACGAACCAGATCAGGAATCTGATCCAACCGCAGGGCGGGGTGCCAGTGATACCCAACGGCTTGTGGGCAGCGCACAAGCTCAACTCCCATCCGGCGGAGGCGCTCACCCAGCTCGAGGTCCTCCCAGCCATAGAGCCGAAACCCTGTATCGAACAGACCTGATGCTTCGAGCACCTCGCGATCGATTGCCACGTTTCCTGTGGCGAAATACGCCCAAGACAGATCGCGAAGTTTGTGCCGCTCCTGGGACGGCTGCTCGAAGTTTGCCGTGTTGACGACAGCGCCGTAGGTGAAGCACAGGCGGTCGCCGCGTTGTTGCCACGACCGCCGCAGCGCCCTGGCATGGGAGGCCAGGAAGGACTCCGTCACCACCAGATCACTGTCAATGAACACGATGACATCGCCGCGGGCATGATGAACCCCACGGTTGCGACCCTCAGCAGGGCCACCATGCTCCTGCTGAACCAAGCGCACATGGGGGAAATGATCCGCCTGCTGCTGAATCCAGCCCACGGTCCCATCCGTGGATCCGTCATCCACCAGAACCACCTCGAAGCCGTCCAGCGCCGGATCGAGCTGCTGCTCCTCCAAAGCACGGAGGCACTTTTCAAGAATCGGGAGGCGGTTGTACGTCGGAATGACAACGCTGACAAACATCGCGAAATGCTCCCGAAAAGGGTCTTGAACCCTACAGACCACAAAAAAAGGGAGCAGAGCTCCCCTTTATTCAAGGATTAGGGACTGGATCAGTCGGCAGCGCCGCCATTGTTGGCGGTACCAGTCACACCATTACCGGCACCTTCGCCGCGGCCATCGTTCCGCATCTTGCGCTTCTTGAACTTGCGGGCGTAAGCGCGGTTGCGCTCTTGCTTCTCTTTCTTCAGGTTCCTGCGCTTGGCCATTCGCGGTTCAAAAGGTGTTCAAGTGTCACCACCTTACTCAACAGCTTGAAGCAGAGATCCATCCTCCATTTGCAGCAGACGATCGGCGATATCAACGATGCGTGGATCGTGGGTCACCATCAGAACCGCACAGGATTGCTCACGGGCCAAGCGCCGCAACAACTCAACGATTTCACGGCCGGTGACGCTGTCGAGAGCTGCGGTGGGTTCATCCGCCAACAACAACTGCGGATGAGCGGCAAGGGCTCGCGCAATGGCAACCCGCTGCTTCTGACCACCGGACAGATCATGGGGAAGGCTGCCCATGTGATCGGCCAGACCCACGGACCGCAACCATTCACGGGCCTGGTCACGACGAGCTCGATAACTCAAATCCGGACAAAGATCTGATCCCATCTGGACGTTCTGCTCGGCCGTGAGGCAACGCAGCAGGTTGTGTCCCTGAAAAATCATGCCGATGCGGCGTCTGAGTTGCTGCCGCTGGCGGCGTCCTGCCCCATCGAGTCGTTGGCCCAGAACCTGAATGGAACCAGCCTGCACCGTTCGCAAGGCCCCGATCAGGGTCAGCAGAGTGGTTTTTCCGCAACCCGACGGTCCTGTGAGCAGGACAACCTCCCCGGGAGCAATGGTGAGGTCGATGCTCTTCAACACCTCACGCCGCATCCCACCACGGCCGAAGCTGTGGCTGAGACTCTGAATCTCTACCGCCATGCCCTGCATCAGAAGATCTCCGCAGGATCGGCATCCACCAGGCGTCGCATCGCCAGGACGGACGAGAGCATGCACATCACAAGGATCATCACGAACACCGTCATCGCGCGGGTGACATTCATGCCAACCGGCAGACGCGTGGCATCCCGAACGAACCAATACAGGCCCTGCCCAGCGGCATAAGCGGGGAGGTAGCCCATCACCGCGAGATAAAACCCCTCGCGGACCACAACCCCGAGCAGGTGACTGATCCGATAGCCCATCGCCATCAACGTGGCGTATTCGGGCAGGTGCTCGCTGACATCGGTGTACAGCACCTGATACACGATCACGCAGCCCACCACGAATCCCATCGCAGCCCCCAAGGTGAAGATGAAGCCGATGGAGGTACTGCTCCGCCAGTAGTTCTGCTCAAAGTCGATGAACCCCTGCTTGGTGTAAACCGAGACATCACTGGGCAACCGTCGTTCCAGCCGTTGCCGCACCTGTTCGGGATCCGCGCCAGGTTGCAAACGGATCAGACCGACCTGAATGGCACCGGGCGGTTTCCCCGGCTGGAGGTCCAGGAAGGTTTCAGTGCTGGTGACCAGGTTTCCATCGGCACCAAAACTGGTGCCCAGACTGACCAGACCGGCCACCCGCACACGGTTGCCTGCAATCTCGGTCTCAACATCGCGCCCCTCGCGGAACCAATCGGCAATGGGGCCGAATTCCGGACGAGACAATTGGTCAAAGAGGATGCGTCCTTTCTGCTTCAGAGCAACAGCCTCCGGTGGTAGCGCGCCGGATTCGAAAAACGGATCATCCGGATTGAACCCCAAGGCCAAAATCGGGCGGTTGCGACGGGTTTCAGGGTTTCTCCACAACATCAGCCCCCAGTGCACCGGCGAGGTCCCTGCCACATCGGGATCGGCCAAGGTCTGGATGAGTCGCCGTCGGGGAAAGTCGGCCATGCGCACGGAGCTGGTGGATCGCGGACTGATCAGCACCAGATCGGCATCAAACATGCGGTGGATTGTGACGCTGGCGTCAAACAAGCCGTCGCGAAACCCCAGCTGCATGAACATCAGGATTCCCGCGAAACTGATGCCAGCGAGAGCCACCAGCAACCGCACCGGTTGTCGCGTCAACAACATCCAGGAGAGCGGAATACGCCGCCGCTGCCAGAACCGCTTCATCACGGCTCCTCGAACCGGGCGATCACCTTGAGCCCGGCGAGGCGGGAGACCCGCTGCTCTGAGTCAGGATCCAACGCCACATTCACCTCGATCACCCGGGCGTCGACATCCCCCGTGGGATCGGTAGACAGCACACGACGCTGCTGGACCTGCGGACTAATCGTGACAACACGGCCGCTGAGCTCACCATCAAAGCCACCGTTTTCACTGCGCAAGCTGACCGCCTGACCAACGCGGACCCGCGCCACATCTGATTCGTAGACCTCGACCAGCGCCTGCATGGCCTGACTGGCACCCACGCTCATCACCCCATCGGACCCAGGGCGCTCTCCAACCTGCGCATGCACTTCCAGCACAAGCCCATCAATAGGGGAGCGCAACTGGCTGTTCCCCAGGTCGGCTAGCAGACCACGCCGATTGGCCACAGCCTGGTCCCGTTGACCTTGCATGCGAATCAGGTCATCGACCTTCTCCTCGAGCAGCACCTGCGATGCGGCGCCCCATTCAGCAGCCCTGGTGTAACGCTGCACCTCCAGCTCCTGAAGTTTGAGCTGGGCCTCGAGGGTCCTGATCTGAGCCTCCACGGCCTCCACGTCGGCGAGAAGGCCATCGCGGTTGTCAAACAAGGCCAACACCTGACCGGTGGAAATGCGCTCACCTTCCGACACCAGCAACGTGGACACCCGAGGGGTCCCAGGCTGCCCAGCCGTCGGGGCGGCCAGCTCCAGGATTTCGCCAGCGGGTTCAAGCTGACCCAGCGCAGCCACAGGCTCAATCCGTTGAACCACATCGGGCACTACGGAGGGGGTGTCCGACTGTGAAGATCGCAGCAGTGCAGTCGATCCGAAAACAAGGACGGCGGCGAGACCACCAACGGCAAGGGCCAGACGACTGCGGTTCACACAGGGGATGCAGGGTTATCGAAAAGGAGGTTCTCGATGTAGGCCTCAGCCCAGTCGGGGTTAAAGGCTTTTTCAAGAACGCGACGGGTCTTGTCGTTGCGCTTCTGCTTGAGGCAGTAGTTCAACTGACCTTCGTAGCGTTGGATCGTAGAAAGCGAATCCGCTGGATCGGGAGTGGCCTGAAGGACCGCGGCCGAGAGCACACTGAGATAGGTCTCAACCAAATCGACAAACCAGGTTTCCTCTTCTGCTCCGTCCGGACGGATGAACCGCACATAAGGGGAAAAAATGGTTCCCCATCCAGGCAGCTCACGGACCTGTCGGAAGGGGGGAATCTCCACAGCCTTGAGTGCACGCTCTAACCCGGACGGCAACGTTGGTTTGACCGGAGAGAGATCAACGATTGCTGCTGACACACCCGCGGGTCCAGCAACGATGTCGGCACCAAAGATCGGGAGATCAAAGCGGGGGTCTGGGAACCACACGCAATGGAGGATCTGTAGCCCGTTGCCAAGCCGTGCCAGCTCCAGATGCAGTTTGCGCATGCCTTGACAGCGATGCAGCTCATTGCCGATGAACAACTGCTCACCATCCAGCGTGCCCTTGATGGCAACGAGGTCCTCATCCAGAGCCAGGTCCGCCAGGGCTGGAAGAGCCGCGCGCTTGGAGCGAATCCGTTCCGCCAGCATCATCACCAGCGGGTGAAGAGCCACAGGACTGTCTGGCATCGAAGACGGACTCACGCTCGGCAGGCACAGAATGGAACTTTGCCACGCAGTTCTGTCCTCCTCACGCAACAGCCCTGATCTCGACCTGTGGACACTGACGAACGGCGTGTCCTGTGTCGAGGCCTCGATGCCCGATGCCTCACTCACCTGCATCGATCTCTGGTGCCGTGCGGGCAGCAGTAGTGAGCAGGCGGATGAGCATGGAATGGCTCACTTTCTGGAGCACATGGTGTTCAAGGGCAGCAGCACCCTGGCACCAGGTGCCTTTGACCGTGAGATCGAAGCCCTCGGAGGCAGCAGCAACGCCGCCACTGGATTCGATGATGTCCACTTCCACGTGCTGATCCCCTCGGACCAGGCACCGCGTGCCCTGGACCTGCTTCTGGAGCTGGTGCTGTGTCCGGCCCTGGCGGATGACGCCTTCCAGACGGAACGCGATGTGGTGCTGGAGGAAATTGCGCAATATGCGGACCAGCCCGACGAACAGGTTCTGCAGCGGTTGCTGGCGTTGGGCTGTCCTGGGCACGACTATGGACGTCCGATTCTCGGGACACCGGAAAGCCTGCTGGCGATGACGCCAGCTCAGATGCAACGCTTTCACCATCGGCTCTACCGCGGCTCGAACCTTTGCCTGGCCATCGCTGGACCGGATCAGGCGATCTCATACGACACCATCGCTGGGTCCCAGCTCGCTGATCTGCCCCACCACGCCACTGCCCCCCGCCCTGCGGACGTCCGGGTTCAGCCTGGACGCCATCACTTCAGTGTCGATCGACTCGAAGCGGCACGGCTGATGATGCTCTGGCCCGTTCCCGCAGCGGCTGATCAGGACTGGGTGATGGGCGCTGACCTGCTCACCACCCTGCTGAGTGAAGGGCGACGGTCGCGACTAGTCGCCCGCCTGCGCGAGACCCTGCAAATCGCTGAAAGCGTGGAAATGGATCTCACCTGCCTGGAGCGTGGAAGTCTGGTGACGCTGGAAATCTGCTGCCAAGAGGAGGATCTCGAGACTGTGGAAGCAGAGGTGCATCAACAGCTCCAACAGCTGGCCACGACAGCACCAGACGAGGGAGAACGCCATCGCGCCATGCAGCTGGTCGGCAATGGGCTTCGCTTCGCCATGGAGTCCACCGGACAGGTCACGGCGCTGGCCGCCAGCCAGGCGCTATGGAATCGTCATCAGAGTCTGCTCAATCCGCTGAGCTTGATGGAGGCCTGGAGCTGCGAGCGCCTCAGGCAGGCCGCCGCCGAGCGACTCCGGCCCGAGCAAGCCCTCACCCTGATCGCCCATCCAGGAGTCAGCGATCCATGCTGAACACGGAACTGCTGCTGGAGCCGGTCCAGACGCCGGGCGTGATGAGCGCCAAGCTGCTGATCCCGCGGGGCAGTGGCCACGACGAGGTCGGCCGCCGGGGCGCCCATCAACTGCTGGCATCACTGCTGACCCGAGGCTGTGGTCCCTATGACCACAACGCCATCGCCGATCTGGTCGAAGGCTGCGGAGCCGGTCTGCGCAGCGATGCCCATGAGGACGGTCTTCTGATCAGCCTGCGTTGCTGCAGCGACGACGCTTCGAAGCTGCTTCCAATTCTGAATTGGATGGTCCATGCCCCTCACCTGCAGGACGATCAACTTCAACTGGAACGCAACCTCAGCTTGCAGACCCTGCAGCGCCAGCAGGAAGATCCATTCCAGTTGGCATTCGACAGCTGGCGACACCTCGCCTATGGCGACGGCGGCTATGGCCATGACGCCCTCGGACTCGTTGACGAACTGTCAACCCTGAATTTGTCCGTGCTGCACCCCATCCACCAGCAGCTGCAGGATTGCCGAAGTGTGCTGGTCCTGGCGGGGCAATGGCCCAGCGACCTGGAGCAGCAATTCACGCAGCCCACAGGCCCAGCCAGGTTGATGGAGCAAGACCGCGTCAGGGCAGAACGCGATGTCCCTGAGCAGACCATTCATCTCGATCCGATCGAGACCGAACAGGTGGTGATGATGCTCGGCCAGCCCAGCCTTCCCCACAGCCACCCGGATGCCCTGGGCTTACGCCTGCTGCAGTGCCACCTGGGTTTCGGGATGTCCAGCCTGCTGTTCCGGCGCCTGAGAGAAGACCATGGGGTCGCCTATGACGTTGGCATCCACCATCCCAATCGTCTCGGAGCTGCACCCTTTGTGCTGCACGCCTCCAGCGGAACCGACAAGGCCGCCCTGGCCCTGCGGCTGTTGCGTGAGATCTGGACAGGACTGCAGGATGATCTGCTGCACGACAGCGATCTCGACCTGGCTCGAGCCAAATTCGTCGGGCAGCTCGCCCACAGCCGCCAGACATGCTCCCAACGGGCGGAACGGAGAGCTCAGCTGCGCCGCTTCGGACTGCCGGACAGCCATGACCAGGATTGCCTCGAGCGCGTGCAGTCCATCAGCGCTGAGGAGCTGCGTCGGATCGCCCAGGAGATTCTTCCTGCCCCCAAAGTCAGTCTGTGCGGGCCGCAAACCGTGCTCGATCAGATGGCTGCCGAATGGAAGGCCTAGTCCTGCTCAGCCTCGTCCTGAACGGAGCTCAGCGCTGATGGCGCCAGCAGAAATGTGCCGCGGCGAAAGCGCACGGCCAGCGTTTCCGCAGGGTGCAGCGCCACCACCTCTCCCTGTTCACCGGGGCTGATCAGATCGGGGGGACGCAACATCGGCATCGGATCCGCTGTCTTCAGGTACGACAACGTTTCGGTGAGCCTCACCTTGTCCCCAATCGAAAACGCCATGTGCTCTAGGCAGAGCTTGCATTCTCAAGCAGGATGGGCCGAGCTGTTGCGCGCCGTTGCGGGCCCTAGCCATCTGGAGCGGTGCACTCATGGGGATGCTGACGATCCTGATCGGCAGCTTGATTCCGGCGGCCATGCTGGTACCTGCTCCGGCACGCGTCATTGATCTGCCAGCAAGTTGGCAGGTGCCTGCCTTGCTGCTTTGCGCCATGGTCAGCGGTCCTCGGGCCGGCGTGATTGCTGCCGTGGCGTATCTCACCCTCGGCCTGGGCGATCTGCAGGTGTTCCAGGGCGGCGGTGGTCTGGCCTACATCCTGGAGCCCGGCTTTGGCTATCTGGCCGGCTTCGTTCCGGCGGCCTGGCTGACCGGTCGGTTAGCCCAGCAAGACGGCATGGGCGATGTGATCAAACTCACTGCAACAGCCGTGGCTGGCCTCGTGGTTCTTCAAGCCTGCGGCGTTCTGAATCTTCTGCTCGGTGTGCTGCTCGGCCGTTGGGAGGCATCGCTTCCCGAGCTGCTCATGCAGTATTCGTTCGGTCCTCTTCCCGGCCAGCTTCTGCTGTGCATCACTGCGGCCGTGATGGCCATTGCACTCCGGCGTCTGCTGATCGTGGAGCCATGACCAGCAGATCACTAGCCCCCACGATCCCGCGCGGACGCCAGTTCGGCCTAGCCCTGGGTGTGGTGCTGATCGACCAGATCAGCAAAGCCGTGATGGCTCATCAGCTCAGTGACGGACGAACCCTGACCGCGATTCCGGGGCTCCTCAACCTTCACCTGGTCCACAACACCGGTGCTGCCTTCAGTCTTCTCAGCGGATCCACTCCGTGGCTGGGCTTGCTGAGTCTGCTGGTGGCTGTCGGGCTCAGCCGATGGATCGGCCGCCAACCCCAGCAACCGCGCTGGCAGGGGCTTGCGGTTGCGTTCCTGCTCGGGGGAACGATCGGCAACGGACTGGACCGCTGGCGCCTGGGGTATGTGGTTGATTTTCTGGCCCTGGTACCGATCAATTTCCCGGTCTTCAACCCAGCCGATATCGCCATCAACCTGGCCGTGGCCTGCTTCGCCATCGATCTGATCGGCCAGCAGCGCCAACCCAACCGGAGCTGAACGGTGCCGATGGGGTCTCGCTCCCGACTGCTGCTGATCCTGGCGGGATCTCTGGTGGTCCTGATCGTGGTTGGTGGGGTGCTGCAGGCGATCCGCACCCTGTTGTGGGATCTGAGCTACTTCCTGCCCGGTTGGCTGCTGGCCCCAGTTCTCTTGCTTGGCCTCGGCCTGGTGATTGCCGTGGGGGTGCAGCTGGGGTGGCCCACCTGGAAACGGCTCCAGCAACGGCGTCGACTCCAACAGCGTGGGACGAGCGAGGCCCTGCAGGCGCCACGGGATCGCCGGGGTGCCGCTCAACTGAGCCTGACCAACATCGAGCGATTGTTGGAGCGTCTGGATGACGACATCAGTCGCACCAAGCTGCAGCAGGACAAAGAACGCTTTGAAGCCGAGCTGGAACGAGGCGATCTCGTGATCGTGGTCTTTGGCACCGGGTCCAGTGGCAAGACATCCCTGATCCGGGCGCTGCTGAATGAGGTTGTGGGAGAGGTCGGAGCCGCCATGGGGTCCACGCGTACCAGCACCAGCTACCGGCTGCGATTGCGGGGGTTGGATCGAGGCATTCAAATGGTGGATACGCCAGGCATTCTCGAAGCGGACCTGGACGGACACGCCCGTGAGGAGATGGCACGGCGTCAGGCGGCTCGGGCCGATCTGATGGTGGTGGTCGTGGATGGTGACCTCAGGGCCTCAGAAGCCGCCGTGATGGACACGCTGCTGCAGCTGGGCAAACGGATGTTGCTCGTTCTCAACAAGAGCGACCTTCGCGGTGTGGATGAACGCGAGAGGTTGTTGGAGATCCTCAGACAACGTTGCGGTGGACGGATCGGGGCCGACGACGTGATGGCATGCAGCGCCTCGCCCCAGTCGATCCCACGCTCCGGTCGCTCCCCTCTGCAACCACGACCGGACATCCAGCAGCTGGTCCAGCGGCTGGCGGCTGTCCTGCATGCCGATGGTGAGGAACTCATCGCCGACAACATTCTTCTGCAATGCCGACAACTGGATGATCGGGGGCGTTCGCTGCTGCGCCAGCAACGCATCCGCGAAGCAAAACGATGCGTTGACCGATACACCTGGATCGGCGCCGGTGTCGTCGCCGCCACACCCCTCCCCGGAGTGGACCTTCTCGGAACGGCAGCGGTCAATGCCCAGATGGTGGTGGAGATCGCCGCGATTCACGGCATCGAACTCGGCAAGGATCAAGCCAAAACCCTCGCCATGTCCGTGGGCCGGACCCTGGCCACCCTTGGGGCCGTCAAAGGCGCCATGGGCGTGATCAGCGCCGGGCTGCATCTGAGCGTGCCCACACTTCTGGCCGGTCGTGCGATTCAGGGAATCACAGCGGGCTGGTTGACCCGGATTGCTGGAGCAAGCTTCATCCGCTATTTCCAGCAGGATCAAAGCTGGGGAGATGGCGGCATCCAAGCCGTCGTGCAGGAACAGTTCGAACTGAATCGACGCGAGGCGTCGCTCAAGCGATTCCTGGAGATGGCGGTGCGTCAGGTTGTGGAGCCATTGCGACGGGATCGGTCCCGCCAGCTGCCTCCACGCCCAGAGCCTCGGGAGGCGGGGGCAACATCGGACCACGGGCATCGAGCACCGTGATCAGCAGGAGGTAGAGAACGGCAATCAGCACCGAGATCGCACCGGTGATGATGGCCACCCAACGGGGTCGTTCAGGGCTGTTGGTCATGGCTCAAAACGGTTGATGCAAGCGGCCAGTTGGGCGATATGAGCGTCGGTGGTGTGGGGGTTTCCCAGAACCGCTTTGAGGTGATGGCTTCCGGCATACATCGGCCTGGACAGCATGAATCCCTCACGCATCAGCTCCTGACGCAGGGCCAGAGTCCAGCTGGAGGAATCACCACTGCAGGAGGTTGATGGACAAAAGGCCACAAGATGCAGTGCACCGGGCTGGCAGATGATCCTGCTGTGATCCAAATGCTGCCGGAACAACGCCGCACGCTCTAAAGCCGACGTCAGCACCATGCTGATCCCGCTCAAGCCCAGCTGGCGTAAGCCGAACCAGAGCTTGAGCACTTCCGCTGGCCGGGTTCCCTGAAGGCCGATTTCCCCGCCTTGGTACCCCGCAGACGCCTCATCCATATAAGGGAGGCCGGTGGCAAAGACGCGATGCAACACCTCCGCCTCTCGCACCAGCAGCAACGATGAGGCTTTGGTGATTCCGAGCAGTTTCTGCGGGTTGATCGTGATCGAATCCGCCTGGTCCAAGCCAAGGATCAGATGGGCGGTGTCCTCGGAGAGAGCAAACACTCCGCCGATCGCGGCGTCCACATGCAACCAGGTGCCAAAGCGTCGACAGAGAGACGCGAGCGCTTCAATCGGATCGATGGCACCCCGCACAGTTGTTCCCGCCGTCGCCACGACACACAAACAAGTCCGCCCCTGCTGCTGAAGGCGCTGGAGACACCGCTCCGCCTGCTCCGGGCATAGGCCTCCGTTGGAATCCACAGGAATCCGAATCAGAGCGGACTCCTGCAGACCCATCACGCGCATGGCCTTGGTCAGGGAGACGTGGGCGTCCTCACTGCAGAGAATCACTCCATCGGGGCTGGCCGCCTGATCACGGGCTACCACCAGGGCCATCAGATTGCTGAGCGTCCCCCCGCTGGACAGCGCACCACCGGCCGAAACAGGAAGATCAAGCCGATCACAGAACCAGCGCACAAGCTGCTGTTCCAGCAGCGTCAGCGACGGTGACAACTCTTCGGCGAGAAGGTTGTTGTTGAGTCCGGCTGCAATCAGATCAGCGGCAATCGACGCCGTCAGCGGCGGGGGATCGAGATGGGCCAGAGAACCAGGGTGGGACGGCTGAAAGGCGCCATCCATCAACGACTGCAGGTCCGAAAGCAGTGCATCAACATCAGCCCCACCAGGCCCCGGTGCCACCTCAGGCTGGGCCCAGACCGTCGGCAGAGGTTGACCCGCCGCCGCACCACCGATCCAGTCGCAGAGCAGAGTCGCCGTGCGATCGAGAAACGCTTTCAGATCCGGATCGGCCGCATGGGGAGACGCGAAAGGAACCAGGTCAGTGAGCAGTCGGTCAGCGGTCGGATCGTGCTGCAGCAGTGTTGATGCGACTGCACCAATCCTGACGTCTCGTGGGAAGGAACTCAAAGCGGGATGATCACGGTGCGTTGGACGCGCGGAACCTGACTGAAGACATCGGCCGATGGTCGGCCTGGATGAAGCGACTGCTCCGGAGGGCTGCTGTCCTGGGTGAAGAAGGGGAGGTGCCCGTGTCAGCCGTCATTCTTGACGAGGCCGGGCGGTGCATCGGTCACGGCCGCAACACCAGGGAACGCGATCACGATCCCATGGGACATGCGGAACTGGTTGCACTCCGTCAGGCCTCATCTCTACGCGGGGACTGGCGGTTCAATGACTGCACCCTGATCGTGACCCTGGAACCCTGCACGATGTGCGCCGCGACATTGGTGCAGGCCCGCATGGGACGGGTTGTCTATGGCGCCCACGACCCCAAGCGGGGAGGACTTGGGGGCACGATTGACCTCGCGAACCATCCCTCCGCCCATCACCACATGGTCGTGGTGGCGGGCGTGATGGAAGACAAAGCCCGGGTGCAGCTTGAGACCTGGTTCAGGCAGCGGCGGCGACGGAACCGCTGAACCGGGGCAACTCGGTTTCAAACAGATTCAGCAACCGATCGACGTTTTCAGGCGTGGAGTTGTAGCCCATCAGGCCGATCCGCCAGATCTTGCCGGCCAAGGTTCCAAGACCACCACCCACTTCGATGCCATGGGCATTGAGCAGGTGCTGGGAGAAGGCCTTGCCATCGACACCCTCGGGAATGCGCACCGTGGTCAGGGTTGGCAAACGTTGTCCCTCGGGCACGTGCATCTCCAGACCCATGGATTCAAGACCGGTCCAGAGTCGCTCTGCATTGCTGCGGTGGCGCGCCCAAGAGGCATCGAGTCCTTCTTCGGCGAGGAGACGAAGCGCCTCACGCATGCCGAAATTCATGTTGACCGGCGCGGTGTGGTGATACACCCGATCACTGCCCCAGTACTGATTCAGCAGGGAAACATCCAAATACCAGTTTGGAACCTTGCCGGCGCGGGCCGTCATCTTGGCCTCCGCGCGAGGACCCATGGTGAAAGGTCCCAGACCAGGGGGGCAGCTCAGACCCTTCTGGCTGCAGCTGTAGGCCAGGTCGACCTTCCACTCATCGATGAAGAGAGGCACACCACCGAGTGAGGTGACAGTGTCCAGCAGCAGCAGGCAATCGTGCTTGCGGCAGAGATCACCCACTCCATCCATGGGCTGACAGACACCGGTGGAGGTCTCCGCATGCACCATCGCCAGGATGGCGGGCTTGTGTTCAATCAGAGCGGCTTCGAGCTCATCGAGAGAGAACCATTGGCCCCATGGCTTCTCGATGGTTTTGACATCAGCCTGATAGCGACCGGCCATATCCACCAGACGAAGACCGAAGTAGCCCTTCACGGCCACCAGCACCGTGTCGCCGGGTTCCACCGTGTTGGCAAGGGTGGCTTCCATCGCAGCACTACCTGTGCCACTCATCGGCAGAGTCAGGCGGTTGTCGGTTTGCCAGGCGTAACGCAGCAGTTCCTGAACTTCACCCATCAGCTCGACGTAGAGCGGATCGAGGTGACCGATGGGTGTTCTGGCCAGTGCCTGAAGCACCGTCGGATGAGCGTTCGATGGACCTGGACCGAGCAGAAGACGGTCCGGGGTTGAAATGGCAGAAAACTCCTTGCGATGACGCGCGTCCACTGCAGGAAGAGAGTTCGTCGTCGCCAAAGCTGGATCGATCAAAGCTGAGTCAAGAGCCTACGTACTCGCCTTTCGCCCTTGAGCGGTTTGCGGACGCATTGCAATGCGATGAAGGGGTTAGCCCTCAACGCTGGCGAATATTGGATTCGCCCAGGCCTGCGGCGAGGTGATCGAAGGGTTGACGCACCACTGCCAAACGATCGGCAGGGATTCCGTCATCCCCCTGAAGCCGCTCGATCACAACCTCTCCCAGCAACACGATGCTGCGGACAGTCGGCCCGGTGGGAACGCCCAGGCTTTTGTAGGTGTCGTCCAGGCCGTTCAGGACCCGCTCGTTGAGAATGGTGCTGTCGCCAGCGACCAGGGCGTAACTGGCGTAGCGAAGGAAATAATCCATGTCGCGCAGGCAGGCAGCCAAGCGACGGGTCGTGTAGGCATTGCCACCGGGGAGCAACAGCTCGGGGTCACCGGCAAAGAGACGCTGGCTGGCCTCACGAACAATTTCTGTGGCTTCTCGGTTGATCAACTCAACGGCTTTGATCCGAACCTCCGATTCGCCCAGATAAGCCTCAATGCTGTCGACGGCATTGCGATCGAAGTAGCGACCAAGCTGGTCGTAGCGACCGATCAGCCCGGTGATGGCGTCGCGCATGCGTGGCCAGACAGAATCTGGTTGGAAACTAACACCGTTGAACCAGTGAGAACTCTCTCCACTGCAGGGTTCCCACCAAGTTGACAGAAACGGTTACGCAATCGGTCCTCTGCGGCCGGAGAAGTCAGTGCAAACCAGTAAGCGAACCCAAACAGTGGTGCAGTTGGTGCTCGCTGATACAAAATGGCTCCCGAGGGCTTCTTACGGTCCACACCACAACCCGCGGCGCGCTGCCTCTAAATGGCTACAACTCCCCAGGATGTCTTGAGCCTCATCAAGAATGAGGGTGTCGAGATGATCGACCTTAAATTTGCCGATCTTCACGGCAAATGGCAGCACCTGACGGTCTGCCCTGATCTGCTGGAAGCGGAGTCCTTCACAGAAGGCTTGGCCTTCGATGGTTCCTCCATCCGTGGCTGGAAGTCGATTAACGCCTCCGACATGGCGATGGTGCCTGATCCCAGCACCGCCTGGATTGATCCGTATTACAAGCACAAGACCCTCAGCCTGATCTGTTCGATTCAGGAGCCTCGGAGTGGCAAGCCCTACGACCGCTGCCCCCGAGCTCTGGCCCAGCGCGCGCTGGACTATTTGAACACCACAGGCCTCGCTGACAAGGCTTTCTTCGGTCCTGAGCCCGAATTCTTCCTCTTCGACGACGTTCGCTACAACTCGGCCGAAGGCGGTTCCTTCTACAGCGTTGACACGATCGAGGCTGGTTGGAACACCGGGCGCATCGAGGAAGGCGGCAACCTCGCCTACAAAATCCAAACCAAAGAGGGATATTTCCCTGTCGCCCCGAACGACACCGCCCAGGACATCCGCACTGAGATGCTCCTGGACATGGCTCGCTTGGGCATTCCCACCGAAAAGCATCACCACGAGGTGGCTGGTGCCGGTCAGCACGAACTCGGCATGAAATTCGCCGAGCTGATCGAAGCTGCAGACAACGTGATGACGTACAAATACGTCGTGCGCAACGTTGCCAAGAAGTACGGCAAAACCGCCACGTTTATGCCCAAGCCGGTCTTCAACGACAACGGCAGTGGCATGCACGTGCACCAGAGTCTCTGGAATGGGGGCCAGCCTCTGTTCTTCGGGGAGGGCACCTACGCACAGCTGTCCCAGACCGCCCGTTGGTACATCGGCGGCATTCTCAAGCACGCACCTGCCTTCCTCGCCTTCACCAACCCCACCACCAACAGCTACAAGCGTCTGGTGCCGGGCTTTGAAGCTCCGGTGAATCTGGTGTATTCGGAAGGCAACCGCTCCGCCGCTGTTCGCATCCCGCTGACGGGCCCCAACCCCAAGGCCAAGCGCTTGGAGTTCCGTTCCGGTGATGCTCTGGCCAACCCTTATCTCGCCTTCAGCGCCATGCTGATGGCCGGCCTGGATGGCATCAAAAACCAGATCGATCCGGGTGAAGGTGAAGACCGCGACCTCTTTGAGCTCGCCGCTGAGGAACTGAGCAAGATCGACACTGTCCCTGTGTCATTGAACGGCGCCCTGGAAGCCCTCGATGCCGACCGTGCCTTCCTCACCGAAGGTGGCGTGTTCACCGACGACTTCATCGACAACTGGATCGACCTCAAATACGAGGAAGTTCAGCAGCTGCGTCAGCGCCCCCATCCCCACGAGTTCACGATGTACTACGACGCCTGATCACACGCCCATTCGGCAACTGATCAGCGGCCCGCTCCCTCCGGGGAGCGGGTTTTTTTGTTGAAATAGTGGTTCGTCCAGAGTTCCCATGGCGTCGACGCCCCTCAGCAAGTTCGCGTACCAAACCCTGCAACAGGGCAAAAGCATTGCCGGACTGGCCCACAAGGAACTCAGCACAAAGCTGATGGAATGGATGGCCCCGGATGCCGTCCCCAAAACTGAGGCCATCCCACCGGATTTGTCGAAGGACCTGCGCGGCTCAATGGCAGCCCTCGAGGAACGGGACTGGGACGAAGCCGAACGGGGGGTTTACCCCACGGAGCTGCTGTTCGATGCACCCTGGCTGGACTGGGCCAGCCGCTATCCCCAGGTCTGGCTGGATCTGCCGTCGACCTGGTCGCGGCGGCAGCAACGCAACGTTCGTGACCTCCCGGACGACACAGAGCCGTCGTTGTACCCGGAGTACTACCTCCAGAATTTCCACCACCAAACAGACGGTTATCTCAGCGATCACTCCGCTGAGCTCTATGACCTGCAGGTGGAGATTCTGTTCAACGGCACCGCTGACGCCATGCGGCGTCGAGTCATCGCCCCGTTGAAGCGCGCTCTGCGTCACTTCAGTGACCGTGCACCCGCCAGCCTCCGCATCCTGGACATCGCCACAGGCACAGGCCGAACCCTGCACCAGATCCGGGCCGCCCTACCCCACGCTGAACTCACGGGCACTGATCTTTCTGCTGCCTACCTGCGACAAGCCAACCGTTGGCTCAACGCCGGCAATCAAGGACTGGTGCAACTGGTGCGCGCGAATGCCGAACAGCTCCCGCTGGCGTCCAACAGCATTCAAGGGGCCACCTGCGTCTTCCTCTTCCACGAGCTTCCCGGAGAAGCGCGTCAGAACGTGATCAACGATGCATGGCGTGTTCTGGAACCAGGCGGTGTGCTGGTGATCGCCGATTCCGTTCAGTTGGCCGACTCCCCGCAATTCAGTACGGCTATGGAGAACTTCCGTCGGGTCTTCCATGAGCCCTATTACCGGGACTACATCGCTGATGACATCGATGCACGACTTCGGACTGCAGGCTTTGAAGGGATCACGGCCGAGTCCCATTTCATGACCCGCGTCTGGTCTGCGCGTAAACCGGAACGTGTGTCTCTGTGAACGGGAACCCTGACAAGCGCCCTTGCGATCGCCAGCCAACGCCATAGGGTGAGCCGATCCCCGAGGTAGGGAATTGATGAGTAATCCCTTCCGCTTGCGCTGGCTGCAGGGTTGGACCTTCCAAGTTGTTCTGATGGAAGGGCACGTTCAGGTGGAGGCCCATGGATTCGGGATCTGCATTCGAACCGCTGTTCTGCCGGGCGAAACGCCTCACTCCGCAGCGGATCGGCTGGTGCTCGCAGAAGACCGCCGCCGCAGAGCACTGCACAACGCCTGGCTGAAAGGGCAGGAGCTTCCCAATAATGCTGAGCGGGCCTATGAGCCGCTCGAGGATGCCACCTCAGAACAACCGGCGTCCTTGGTTGTTGTGGGTCAGGAGCGGCCGCTCGTCGCCTGAGCCAACACCCACCCCAGAAGCAGTCCAGCGCCACCCCAGCGCAGCCAACGCCAGAATGACTCCCCGTCGTCACGGGGACGGAGCCAACCTCGCAGTGGCTGATCCAGCAGGCGTTGGGCAGCCTTCTGTCGTTGCGACCATCTCCTCGCTGCGAGCGAGGGTTGGCATCGGTCCTGAACCTGCCCCTGCACGATCAGGCGGGATACCGCGTGCATCCATGTCAGCCGATGTTGAGGCAACCGTTTCGCAGCTCCTACCGGCAAAGTTAGAGCCAACACACCACCACCATGACCACGTCGTCATCGTCCTGGTCACAGGACTCCTGCAAGCTCGCCGGGCAACTGCATCACGCGTTGAGGATCGGGGACCGCGATTGGCACCGCTTGAAAAGCGATCGCAAGCGACGCGCTGCTGAACTTCTCTCCGCCGCGCTGGTGAACCTAATCCAAGACGGATCCATGGATGAAAGTCAGGCTCTGGCCAACCAAGCCGTGGGCTGGCTGACCGGGGAGCTCAAGGACCCTGGATGCCCCCATCGTTGATCAACGTCCCAGCCCTCAAGGACGGCGACAGGCGAGCTGAAGGCGATTGCCTCGAGGACTCCACCGCACATCCTCAAAACATTGGTGGATCAGGTACATGCCGCGCCCACTGCGGGCATCAAGATCCTCGGGCAGCGCCGCAACGCGAGCGGCGTTAGGCATGCCCGTTCCCTCATCCTGCACCTGCCAGATCAGCCAGTTCGGAGTGAGCACTCGTCGCACACGCAGACGTTTCTCAGGATTGTGTTGATTGCCGTGACGCACGGCATTGACCAAGGCCTCGTGCAATCCCAACTGGATGCGTTGACTGGTGACATCGCAGGTGATCGGCTCAATCAGGAGCTCCATCAGCGGGGCCAGTTGCAGGGTGCTCGGGAGGATGAACTCTTCCCAGCGCAAACGCTGCGTTGCCAGTGGCGGAACCACTCCGTTCACACCTGGCATAACGACCGCCGACAGGAAACCACCAAGGTGCTCAACGTTCGACCACTCTTGAACCTACCGGTTTCAGAGCAACTGAAAACCTGGCGTCAACAGATTGTTCAAGCCGGGCGTCGAGCGACCAGTGCAGGGTGATTCAGCAGCGCATCCATGAGGCGAACCCCCCTCAGCTGGTTGATCAATGGCATGTGGCCCTCCGGAGCCTTCAAACTCCAGTCGAACGCTGCTGGATACCGGGTCCACACTCCGTCGTTTTTCCAGCCGATCCTGGGCCAGAGCTGGTCGTACCGACCATCGAACGATTGCAGCAGCCTCCACTGCACCGTGAAACCAAACCGACCTTGCGAATAAACGAGCCAGAGGCGATCCAAGGTGGCCAAATCCACACCGGACATCGGCGCGACTTCACTGAAGTACACATAGCCGCGGCGCACAGCTTGCTCACCGGCCAGCTGTCGCAAGACGGCGCTGGTCAGTCGATCGGCCTCTTCGTAATCCTCCTCCAGCAGGTGCTGTTGCAGAGGGTCGTAATCAATGCCGACGCCAGAAGGGGTGTCCAGCCAGCTCCGGCTCGGCACATCAGTCGAGGCATGGCGGCGAAGAACCTGGAGAATCCAGCCCACAGCCCAGTCGTCGCTCTTGGGGTCAAAGGGCTCAAGCAGCGCAGGTCCCAGGGCTGCCAACTCATCGATGCGGGACTCGACGCTGCGGATCAGATTGCGGCGCTGCCTGGGGCTGCCTGTCGCAAAGCGATCGAGCAGCTGCTCGGGACTGAGAGTCGTTGAAGGGGAAGAACCGGAAAGCATGACGGGCAACCGGCCCTGTCTGGATCGTCGTTGGCCCACTATGTCAGGCATGGCCAACGTCCGTCGCGAATCGATCGAGGTCCTGCGATCTCTGGATGGTCCAGTGGTGGATGTCCGTAGCCCGTCGGAGTACGCCAAAGGCCATTGGCCAGGGGCGACGAACATTCCCCTGTTCTCAGACGAGGAGCGGGCCGTCGTCGGCACAAGCTACAAACAGCAAGGCCGTCAGCAGGCGATCCAGCTCGGACTGAGCTTCACAGGGCCCAAACTCGCCGCGTTGGCGGCACAACTGCAAGCCTCAGCTCAACAAGGCCAATCGCTACGCATTTATTGCTGGCGCGGTGGATTGCGCTCAGGGAGTGTGGCCTGGCTGGCTGATCTGCTCGAGCTCTCCCCCGTTGTGCTGGAGGGGGGATACAAGGCGTACCGGCACTGGGCCCAAAGCCGGTTTGACCAGCCATGGCCGATCCGATTGATGGGAGGCCGCACCGGCACCGGCAAAACCGATCTGCTGCTCGCACTGCAACGCCGAGGGATTGGGATCGTGGACCTGGAGGGCCTGGCCAACCACCGTGGCAGCAGCTTCGGCGGTCTCGGACTCCCGGCTCAACCGAGCACCGAGCACTACGAGAATCGGCTTGCCGAAGCCCTTCAGAGTCTCCAAGAGCAGAACGCTGACGAAATCTGGTTGGAAGCCGAAAGCGTTCAGGTGGGACATTGCCGCATCCCCAAAGCCCTGTTTGAGCAGATGACGGCGGCACCGGTGTTGGAAGTGCAGCGCAGCCTCGACGAACGTGTGCGCCAGTTGGTGGAGGTCTATGGACAGCAGGGGGCTCAGGGTCTGAGTGAAGCCACCCAACGCATCAGCCGGCGGTTGGGGCCGCAACGCACCAAGCAAGCCCTCGATGCGATCGCTGCAGCGGACTGGGACACCGCCTGCAGCGCCATGCTCGACTACTACGACCGTTGCTACGACCACGAATTGTCGCGGTCACCGCAGCGCCAAAGCGTGGATCTCAGCGGGTTGAGCGCCGATGAAGCTGCTGGATTCTTGATCGAACGCAAGTTGATTCCACTCTCCCCCTAGGATCGCCCCTCTTCATGGCGAGTCATGGCTGAAGCAGGAAAGGGCGCCGCAATCCAGTTCTTCCGGGGTGTGAATGAACCCGTCGTCGCTGACATCCGGCTGACTCGCAGCCGTGACGGTCGCACCGGACAGGCGACCTTCGTGTTCGAACAGCCCCAGGCTCTGGCCCCTGAAACCCTGGGAGCCATCGCCGGAATGTGGATGGTGGATGAAGAGGGCTCCCTGGTGACCCGCGAGGTGAACGGCAAGTTCATCAATGGCAAACCCAGTGCACTGGAAGCCACCTACACCTGGAAGACCCTTGAGGACTTCGAGCGCTTCATGCGTTTCGCTGAACGCTATGCGGCCTCCAATGGCCTGGGCTATTCCCAGAACCAGAATTCCGATCAGACTGACGCTGCTTCGACAAGCGACGATTGACACTGCCGAACTGGCTGGCTCTTGCAGCACTGATCGCCGTATCGGTGCTGTTCTGGAGTCTCCGACAGTTCCTGCTTCTCTTGTTCGCAGGCCTGGTCTTGGCCATGGCCCTGTGCACCCTGGTCGGCAGCCTGCGAGAGCGCAGGCCGATGCCGCGCCCTTTGGCTCTGGTGGCTTGCCTGATCGGCCTGATTAGCGTTCTCGGCATCACCACCGCTGTGGTGGTTCCTCCGTTCGTTGACCAGTTTTCCCTGCTGCTGACCAAGCTGCCAAAGGCAGCCAGCACCCTGATCGACCTTGCCCTGGGGAGTCTGGATCGCTTCAGTGATTCCCTTTACGGCGCAGGCAGCGTCCCAGACCTCAATCAAATTAAGGAGGGGGGACTGGCCTTAATCCCCGATGGAGCCACCTTGGCCTCGGGGGTGGGAACTGGCCTGACCAGCTTGCTGGGCATCGCCGGCAACCTCGGCAGCGGCACGTTGCAACTGCTGTTTGTCGTTGCCGTGGCGTTGATGATCAGCGTGCAGCCAGAGTCCTACAGAGACGTGGGGCTTCAGCTTGTGCCCTCCTTCTACCGGCGTCGTGCCAGCCAGATCCTGCATCAGATCGGCGATGCCCTCAGCAGCTGGATGGTCGGGGTGTTGATCAGTTCCTTAGCGGTGGCGTTGCTCTGCGGCATTGCCCTGTCCCTGCTGGGGGTCAAACTCGTGCTGGCCAATGCTCTGATCGCTGGCCTGCTCAATGTGATCCCCAACGTGGGACCCACGATCAGCACCGTGTTTCCCATGGCCGTGGCTCTGCTGGATGCCCCCTGGAAAGCGGCGGCGGTCCTTGGGTGTTACGTGCTAATCCAAAACATCGAGAGCTATCTGATCACCCCATCGGTGATGCACCACCAGGTGAAGCTGTTACCGGGACTCACCCTCGCGGCCCAGTTCCTCTTCACCGTGATCTTCGGCCCCCTCGGTTTGCTTCTGGCTCTACCGATGGCCGTTGTGCTGCAGGTGCTAATCCGGGAGATCGTGATCCATGACCTGCTGGATCCCTGGAAAAAGCAGCTGCCTGCCCGCCGCGCATGAGCATCAACACCGTGCTGCTGGGGTTGCTTGCCGTCGTTCTGACCCTGCTGCT
This sequence comes from Synechococcus sp., assembly GCA_049619435.1. GTDB lineage: Bacteria > Cyanobacteriota > Cyanobacteriia > PCC-6307 > Cyanobiaceae > Parasynechococcus. The sequence goes on along the minus strand of JBMZMY010000002.1, from coordinate 75,126 downwards.
CTGGAATCTGCGTTGGGTTCTGCTGATCGTGTTCGGAGCGGTGGTGGTGTCCGTTGCCCTGGATGAACTGATTGCGCTGCTTCAGTCCAAGACCCGGCTCCAACGCCCCCAGGCACTGGTCGCTGTGCTCGGGCTGTTGGTGATCGGATCCAGCGTGCTCGGTCAACTGCTCCTCCCGGAACTGATTGAGCAGGTTCAGCAACTCGGCAGAGATCTACCTCAGCTGATCGAAAAGGTCTCGTCCCTGCTCCGTGCGGATCCGCGCCTGACTGGCCTCTCCGCCGGACTGGAGGGCGATTGGACCCTGGATCGATTGCAACCCATCGGAGCCCAGCTGCTGGGATTGGCCGGCGGCGCAGCCAACACCCTGGTGCAACTGCTTTTGATGATCCTGCTGGCGGTCCTGCTGGCCTTGGATCCGCAGGCCCACCAAGGGATGGTGCTGGCGATCACGCCACGGCCGGCAAGGCCATCCATGGCACACCTGCTCCAGGACTGTCGCCAAGCCTTGGGAGGCTGGCTGAGTGGGATGACCATTTCAGCCACCACGGTGTTTTTGCTGACCTGGTCCGGCCTGGCTCTGTTAAAGGCGCCCCTGGCTCTCTTGAGCGCTCTGATCTGTGGGCTGCTGACCTTTGTCCCCACCATCGGCCCGACCGCAGCCACATTGCTCCCCACTGGGCTGGCGCTGCTCCAATCACCTGAGCTGATGGTGTCTGTTCTGGTCTTTCGACTGATCCTGCAAAACGTTGAGGCCTTTGTCCTCACACCACTGCTGCTCCGGCGCACGGTGAACCTTCTGCCCACGGTCGCCCTGACGGCACAACTCAGCCTGGGTGCCCTGCTGGGATTGCCCGGCGTTCTGCTGGCCTTGCCCCTGGTGGTGGTGATGCAAGTGGTGATGCACACCGTTGTGGTGCAACAGGTGATGGATCGCTGGATCTGAGCCGGGCCTCCGATCCAATACGGTGACCATGAGGCTGTGGACCCTATGGATTACATCTTCAATTTTTCCCGCTACGAGGAATTAAGACAGGCGGTCCTTGATCTCAAACGGGACAACCTCGATGCTGATTCTCTGTTTGAAGAGGCACAGGATCTGTTCGAGTCCTGGTGGTGCACGACGCACAGTTCAGGGGAATGGAATGACGAGATCAAACGTCAGACCTGGAGCTCAATCTGGAAGGAGTTCGGTTCAGCGGACGCCTACTGATAACGCCTCCACAGGGAACCGGAAGCCAACAGAACCACCACAGCCAGCAGGTGGTAGCGGATGGTGTAAACCAGCGACGTGAACGTGAACTGATCGATCAGCAGCAGCAGCTCCGTGCGTAGATCCAACAGAGCAAGAGCCATCAACAACGCGGGAAACCAACGGGCCGCGCGATGCCGGCCCCGCATCGCTGACGGATCAATCACTGCCTCGATCCCAAAGCGTGAGTAGTGAAGGGGCCAGGGCAATACTGGACCAACTTCCGACCACCACTCCCATCGCGAGAGCAATCGCGAACCAATAGAGCGTTAGCCCCCCGAAGAAAATCAAGGCCAACAGGGGCAACAGGGTGGTCCCGCTGGTGTACAGGGTCCGCGTCAGGGTCGCGGCCACAGCCAGGTCCACTTGCTGAGCCACGCTCAGTTCCGCATTGGCACGGCTGCGCTCCCGGATGCGATCAAAGACAACAACGGTGTCATTCACCGAGTAACCAGCGATCGTCAGAAGAGCTACCGCAAACAAGCTGTCGACTTCCAACTGCATGGTGAGGCCCAGCCAAGCGAAGATGCCGCAGACGATCACTACGTCGTGGGCCAGGGCCACCAAGGCCAGAAAAGCAAAGCGGCCGTCGTAGCGAATGGTGATGTAGGCAGCGATTCCCGCAAAGGCCACCAGAAGAGACACCAGGCTGCTGCGCAACAACTGACTCCCCAGCGAGGGACCGATGGTGTCCACCGACTGACCACCGTCGACAAACGGACCGGCCACGTCTGCCAGGCCGATGATCACCCCCTGGCCCTGGGCGGCACTCAAGGTCGGCAGACGCAACAGCAACGACTCGCCGCCATCCAGCAACTGCACGCGAGTGCCACTGAGCTTGGGGAGGGGATCCGCATCGCTGGTGGGGAGGTCCAGGCTCAGCAAGGCCTGCGACACGGCCGGAACTTGCAGCTCACGACAGCGTTCGCCGCAGTCACGCTCCAGCTGAATCTGCGTGCCACCGGTGAAATCCAGACCGGGACGCAGAGGTGTTCCCAACTGAAGCGTGCTGAGGACCAGACCCGCAACGCTGATCAACACCAGAACAGCGGAGACGAGCCAAACCCTGCTTCGATTCCGGCTGAGAGGAATGGATCGATCCCTGTTCCCTGCAACGGCAGGTGACGACGACGGCGAGACAGCCATGGGATCAGACGGAAGGAGAGGACAGCTGCCGCAGAGGCAGGAAGTTGGCAGGTCGCCTCAAGCCGGCATAGCCCATCAGGAAGCGCAGCAAGGTTCTGGTGCAGGTGAGAGCTGTGAACAGACTCAACACCACACCGATGCCAAGGGTTGCAGCAAAGCCTTTGACAAAACCCGTGCCAAGAACAAACAAGGCTGAACAGCTGATCAAGGTGGTGAGGTGACCATCAACGATGGAGCTGAACGCTTGAGAAAAGCCGGTGTCGATCGAACGGATCAATGTGTTCCCGCGACGCAGTTCGTCCTTGATCCGCTCAAAAATCAGCACATTGGCATCCACTGCCATGCCGATGCTGAGGATGAACCCGGCGATCCCCGGAAGGGTCAAGGTGACGGGAATCAGTCCATAGACGGCAAGGTTGAACAGCGCATAGAGGCTGAGGGCCACCACAGCCACAACGCCAGGCAAGCGATACAGCACCACCATGAACACAGCCACCAGGGCCAGGCCCGACAGGGCCGCCATCAAGCTGCGACGGATGTTTTCAGCACCAAGGGTGGGGCCAATGGTGCGCACCTCCAGCACCTCCACAGGAAGTGGCAGGGAACCACCCCGGAGTTTCACCTCAAGCTCACGGGCGGCTTCTGCCGAAAAATTACCGCTAATGGTGGCGGCCCCTCCGGTGATCCCAGCGGTGGCGAACTGCGGTCCGACACTGGCGGCACTGATCACCTCACCATCCAGAACGATGGCGAGCAAGCGGTCGGTGCCAGCGATCGACTTGGTGAGTGCTGCAAAGGCCTCAGCCCCGTCAGCATTGAAATTGAGGGTGACTTCCCAGTAACTGGGATTGTTCTGCAAGGGCTGCCGGCCAGCGCTGACCAGATCCTTCCCGGTAAGAGCCGTCGGCGTTAGCAAGGTCAGCATCTGCTCGTCAACCTTCTGAACGAGCAGCCGCAGCTGATCATTATCTGAGCCTGCAGGACTGGACACCCCCAGGCTGTCGCGGGCTTCAGCGAGCTGACCTGCATCGAGCTCGGCGAGGGGCTCGCCACGCTCCTCCTGCTCCTCACGCAGGGTGAGGACGGACTCGGCTTGGTTGCGAAGGCTCTGAAGACGACGAAACTCCGCTTCCGATCCGGCGCTAATGGAGCGGAACTCCATCAAGGCCGTGTCCCCAAGAACCCGAGCAGCACGGGTTGGATCCTGCTCGCCAGGGAGCTGCAGAACCAACTGGTTGTCGCCCACGGTCTGGAGGGTGGATTCAGCCACACCCAGACCATTCACTCGCCGGTCAAGGACCACCTTGACCGCCTCAAGTTGTTCGGCACCAACGCGGGTAATCTCCCCCGCTGGTTGCACTTCCACGGTGATCTGGCTTCCCCCACGGAGATCCAGACCCAGTTGAAGCGGTGTGGTGAACAGCAGAGATGCCGACGCGATCGCCAGCGCCAGAACGAGGGCGAACCAGCCCTGTTGACGAGCCATGAATCAGAGTCCCTGGCGCACGATCTGCTGGGCAGCCTCAACGATCTGATGGGGCTGGATGATCGTCAGATTCTCCAGGGCACCGTTGTAAGGCGTTGGGATGTCCTGGCTGGACAACCGCACCGGACGCGCGTCGAGATCATCGAAACACTGTTCGGTGATCAGGGCGATCAACTCCGCACCAATGCCACCGGTCTTCATGCATTCCTCGACCACAATCACTTTGTGGGTCTTGCGGATCGATCGACTGATCGTGTCCATATCAAAAGGCTTGAGGCTGATCAGATCGATCAACTCCACACTGATCCCATCTGCCTCCAGCTGTTCCACGGCCTTGAGGCAGTGGTGACGCATGCGCGAGTAGGTCAGGATCGTCACATCCGAGCCCTCGCGGACAAGGTCGGCCTGATCAAGGGCGCAGGTGAACTCCCCTTCCGGCAACTCTTCACTGAGGTTGTAGAGCAGCACGTGCTCGAAAAACAGCACAGGGTTGTTGTCCCGAATGGCCGCCTTCATCAACCCCTTGGCATTGGTGGGGGTGCTGCAGGCCACGATCTTGATGCCTGGAACCGCATGGAAATAGGCCTCCAGCCGCTGGCTGTGCTCAGCGCCAAGCTGGCGTCCCACACCACCGGGTCCGCGAACCACCGTGGGAATCGTGAAATTGCCGCCGCTGGTGTAGCGCAGCATCCCCATGTTGTTGGAGATCTGGTTGAAGGCCAGCAGAAGGAACCCCATGTTCATGCCTTCGACAATCGGTCGAAGGCCCGTCATCGCCGCGCCCACGGCCATTCCGGTGAAACCGTTCTCGGCGATGGGCGTATCAAGGACCCTGAGGTCGCCGTATTTCTCCGCCAGATCCTTGGTGACCTTGTAACTACCGCCGTAGTGACCGACGTCCTCCCCCATCACACAAACGTGGGGGTCTCTCCCCATCTCCTCGTCGATGGCTTCCCGGAGGGCGTTGAAGAGAAGTGTTCCTGCCACGGCGTCACAGTGATCCCGGCCAATCCGGGTGGTGAAGCCAAGCTATCTCAGTCAGCGCAGCATCAACCGCCGGCGGCAAAGGTGAACAGCAAAAGCACCGACAGCAGCATCGCCGGTGACAGCAGAAGCACCAATTGGCCGAGATCGTGAGGTGTCACCGACAGCGGAATCGATGTGCTGACGCTAGGCAGGATTGCCGTTCTCCCCTGTGAAAAGACTCCGAAGAAACACAAGCGTCAGGCCCAGAGCGACGAAGGCCGTGCTGAACGTGGCCAGGAAGGACAGCCCCACCAGCAGCGTTTTGAGGGTGACCGCGATGTTCTGCGCAATCGGTGAGCTGTAGTGCGGCGGATGCAACGCGAAGTACACCACCATGCGGCGACTCAGACCCAGGGCGAGCCAAGCGAGCACACCAGCGGTCAACGCACCGGAGAGAAAACTCAGCGGTCCCTTCCGCGGTTGTTGATCCGAAGCTTCGGATGGGGAGTCGACGGGATCACTCATGCCGTCATTCTCCCTCCAGATCAATCGTGGCACCGGCGGGCGTCAGGCCACAACACCAAGCCTTCAGACCCGCAGCGGCGAAAGCATCGGCCAGCTGATCACAGGCCTGTTCACAGGCCTCCATGCTCGCCATCAAGGCAAAGCAGCTGGGTCCGGACCCGCTCATGGCCACAGCAAGGGATGACGGCAACGTCCGCAACAGTGTCAACGCCTCCTGCACAGCCTTCGTCTCAGGTTCCACCACCGACTGGAGATCGTTCCGCAATGGCGGCGGGGTCTCTGCAGAGAGCTGCTGCAACCAGCCCGCAGAGCGCAGCTGCTGACGACGCTGCTCAAAAGCATCCTCGCCACTGAGGTAGGTCGCCCCGTTCAGCTCTCTGCAGCGCTTGTACGCCCACGGGGTCGACACACTCACCGTCGGATCCTTCACCAGCAACACCGCGAGTGGCGTTGGAGCGGCCGTACAGGGTTCCAGTCGCTCACCCCGACCAAAGCAGAGTTGACGCCCCCCCGACACACAGAAGGGCATATCGGATCCCAGGTCTGCAGCAAAGGATTCCAATTGCTGAGGGCTGTGCGCCAAACCCCAGAGTTCATTCAGGCCCACCAACGTGGCCGCCCCATCACTGGAGCCTCCAGCAAGACCCGCGCCAATGGGAATCCTCTTCTTGAGATGAATGGTGGCCCCGAGCTCACTGAATCCTGAGCGATCGCGCAGCAGGCGTGCGGCCCGCACAATCAGGTTGTCGTCGCCGAGACTCAGGGTCGGATCATCACAGCTGAGCACGATCTGGGCATCGGAGCGGTTGCGGAAGCTCAGCCGATCGGCGAGATCAATGCTTTGCATCACCATCGCCAGCTCATGGAAGCCGTCCGGTCGCAGACCGAGAACCTCCAGATGCAGATTCACCTTGGCCGGCGCCGTCACCGTGATCGTGCTCATCGGGCCCAGCCTTCAAACGCCCTGATTCAAACCCTTCGCCAATGCGACCCAGGCCTGGGGTGCGATTTCCTGGGGACGTTGCTGCAGGTTGATGCCGGCCGCCGCCGCGATGCTTTGCAAGCGCTCGGGCTCCGCCACGCCGGCCAGGGTGTTGCGCAGCATCTTGCGACGACTCAGAAAAGCCTGCTTCAACAACGACTCCACCTGCCTGGCACAGCCAAGATCCAGCCGCCTGTCCGCGGGATACGGATCGAGTGCAATCACCTCGGACTGCACCTTCGGCGGCGGCTGGAAACAACGCGGTGGCACAGGGCAGACGCTGCGACAGCTCGCCAACAGCTGCATCCGCACACTGAGCGCACTGAAGCAACTCTGGCCAGGCCGCGCTCGGATTCGTTGCGCCACCTCTTTCTGCACCAGCAGCACCAAACGCTGATAGGGCGGTTCAACTGGACGATCGAGACGTCCGATCAACCGCTCCAGCAAAGGGCCGGTGATGTTGTACGGAATATTGGCAACCACCTTGGTGGCGGGCCTGCCGTCCGCACAGTCCAGCGGTGTCTCCAGGACATCGCCCTGACGCAATTGAAAGCGGGGCTCAGCGGAGAACCGTTCGGTCAGCCCGGCAACGAGGTCTCGATCGAGCTCAATGGCCTGGACCATGGCCGCATCGCTGGCCAGCAGGCGTTCGGTGAGCACACCTCGACCGGGGCCGACTTCCAGCACACGATCCCCCGGCTGCAGCTCAGCCGCCTGGATGATCGCGTCCAGCACAGCGACGTCCCGCAGCCAGTGCTGTCCGAAGCGTTTGCGTGCCTGATGTCCTGAAAAACCCATCGCTTCACTGTGCATCAGCAGCGATGGCCCATCGGGTCGCGCCGGCGCACTCAGTCGATTTACAGAAAGGTCTCAGGCGATGTCGAGGAGCCCAACCGGCGCAGCGGTTTAAACCAAAACCACAGACCTGAGGGATCATCGATGAAGCTGAACCCCGTGAGCAGCGCCCTGCTGCTGCTGCTGACTGTTCCGATCCCGGCCCACGCCGCTGAGCATGGTCGAGGCTGGGCCGCCTTCGGACGCCAGGGCTTCATCTGCGTCCATGGCCGATCAGTGCCCAGTGCCTGTCAGGACGCGATCACCGCCAGCGTCCGCCTGAGTACGGAGCAGAACCGTCCACCCAGGCAGCAGCAGCCAACAGTCCAGGCGTCAAAGCAACCGGACGTGCCACCCTCGGCGGAGGCATCAACAGAGTTGCTCAAGACCGATCCAACGAACCGGGCCAACCGCGGGGCGCAGGGGCACCACCGCGACCTTGACCTCCAGCAAGGTGGCTCCACGGTCGGGATGTTCAGCTCGCCAACAGTCGATCGAACGGGCGATCCGGCGGCGTTTCAGCGGTCCGACCGCGCGCAAGGCCCACGCCGGTGAGCGACGCCCCTTCACCTCCACCACCAGAAGCCGTTCCGCTTTCACCAGGACCAGGTCCAGCTCCCCCCAGCGGCACGTCCAGTTCTGATCCAGCACCAGCCAGCCCCTGGTCTGAAGCAACCTGCGCACCCGTGCTTCGGCCTCGGCACCCCGCTGGCTGGTCATGCTGTCGCCCGTCCATTTGCACCGAAAGAATTCCCTGGCCGTAACAGGCGCCCTAGGGTTCCTCCACTGTCGTAAGGCTGTGATGCGCCAACGAGTCCTGGCTGCCTTGACCGCCGCGGTCTTGATGCTTCCGCTCCTGCTGCTGCCTGTGCGCAGTGTTCATGCCGCCATGGATGTGGCCAAACAGGTCCTGATCGGTGCTGATTACTCCAACAAGGATCTCCGAGGGGCCACCTTCAATCTCAGCAATCTGCGCGAAGCCAACCTCTCCGGATCGGATCTGCGTGGGGCCAGCCTCTACGGCGCCAAATTGCAGGACGCCGATCTCCACGGCACCGATCTCCGCGAAGCCACGTTGGACGCCGCGGTGATGACTGGAACCAACCTCAACGATGCCGTGCTGGAAGGCGCCTTCGCCTTCAACACCCGCTTCAAGGATGTGACGATCACCGGGGCTGACTTCACCGATGTGCCGATGCGCGGCGATCAGCTCAAGAGCCTCTGCGCCGCTGCCAGCGGCACCAACCCGGTCACAGGTCGGGAGACCCGGTCCACCCTCGGTTGTTCCTGATCCACCGCCATGAGTTTCGATCCCCGCAGCCTGCAACGGCTTCAGGAGCTCGGGCGACAGCTGCCCAAGCCGCTTCCGGAGCCTGAGCCCAAGACCAAAACCAAGCGCCCCCTCCACAAAGTCGAAACGGAGGAGGACCCTGAAGCGCTGTTTCGGGAGTTGATGGAAGCCAGTGCTGATGGCACCGTGCCCGACCACCTGCTGCATCGCCTCAAGGAGCTTGAACAGCGGCGGTCGCCGCAACAGCCCAACCCCCTGGTGCAGCCGATCCAGAGCGATCAACTTCCCCCACCGCCGACCGAACGCACGGGAAAAGGCAAAACCACCCGCCCCAAGCGTCCGCGCGTCAGCCCCGGCAGCGAGGAAGAAAGCCTCTATGTGGCCTTTGGGCAACTGCTCCTCGAAGACGACGAGGACGAGCGTTGAATCCCAGCCGTTGCCGGATTGTGGCGGTCGGGAAAATTCGCCGCGACTGGATCCGAGACGGCATCGACCTCTACCTCAAACGCCTGCCGGGTTTCACCATCACCGAACTGCGTGACAGCACGCCAGAGAAAGAAGCCGAAGCGATCCAGGCCGCCCTTCGGCCGGACGAAACCATGGTGGCTCTGATGGAACAGGGAGAAACGCTGACCTCGATCCGCTTCTCGCAGCGACTGAGCCAGCTGGGCAATGAGCGCATCGCCTTCGTGATCGGCGGAGCCGATGGGCTCACCCCAACGTTGAAAGCCAAGGCCCGGTGGCAACTGAGCCTGTCGCCGATGACCTTCCCCCATGAACTGGCTCGCCTGATGCTGATCGAGCAGCTCTTCCGTGCTCAAGCCATCCGTCAGGGCAGCCCGTACCACCGCGAATGAAGCGAGGCTGGCCGACCCACCACGCGCTCCTTAGGGTTTGCCGGTCTCCTCTTCCAGCCATGCGCCTGGCCCTGCTCTCACCGGTCCATGGCCAATCGATTGACCACATCGCCCGGCAGCTGGAGAACTACCGCACCTTCCTCGACCCATTCGAGCTCCGCCACTACCTGCACATCTCACTGGAGAGCAGTCCGGCGCTCGGCGATCAACTGCTGGCCTTCGCGGAGCGCGAGCAACACAGCATCGTGCTGACCCAACGCTCCCGGCCCACCTGGCGGCCTTGCACCGCCCATGCCCTGTCTGAACTGATCAAAACGGTGTTGGCCGATGCAGCCACCTCGGATGCCGTCCTGATTCACACCGACACGGACCTGCTGTTTTCAGAGGCGGCAGCCCAACAGATCAAACGGCACCGCATCGGCTGCGGCGATAAACCCTTTCGCGGACGCGACGGCCGTTGGAAATGGACGGCCAAAGCCAATGCTGACCCCCGCATTCAGACACTGGTCCGGGAACTCCTCGATGGCGATGCATCAGCCCTTCGCATTGGTCGCGTCTGCGGAGCCTTCATGCCCTGGACGGTGTTTAAAACCTTTGGCGTGATTTACAACCACTACTTCGACAACACCTACCTGGAAGAGCATCCCAGACGTCACTGGCCGGTCACAGAAATCGCCATTCCAACCATTCTTCGCTATTTGGAAGGACAGAACAGCCCCTTTCAACCGCCACTAATCAAGGCACCCAAAAACAAACAAGTTTCACGAGCCTTGATCAAACGCAGCCTGCGAAGAGAAGATTGCTTTGGACTTAAAAAACTATCTCGATCCTCGAATCTGAAGGCTCTTCAGTATCTCGAAACCCTCCAACAAAACGCCAAGTCCGCACGCTGACCATGCTTCACGTCATCGATCGTCTGCTCCCTGAACACGATCTCCAGGCCTTGCGCCAGGTGTGTGACGACCACGGCCTCTTGCGAGACAAACTCAGCGGAGATGAGCTGTTCAGCTGGTGGTCTGACCACACCCCGGACAGGACGCGATCACCCCATCGCACTGAAGCGATCGAGGTAATGCATCACTATCTGAACCATCATCTGCGACCTGTTCTCACATCTTTTCTGGATGAGGTTTATGACATCGAGTGGTGGTGCAATACCAACAACGATCTCGACTGGCACATCGATAAGGACGAAGCCGAAGGCAGACGCAGTGGTCGCTACATCCTGCCCCTGATGTCCACAGTGTTTTACCCGCACGTCAGCTGTGCCGGCGGCGAACTGTTGCTGGCGGACCATCCCCCAATCGACAACGGCAGCCGTGGTCCTTTACCTCAGTTCCGGTCGGTGATCACGATTCCACCCGTCCGCAACCGGCTGGTGATTTTTTCACCTGGCCTACTGCATCGCATCAATCCCCTGGAGGGTGAGCGCTATTCCGTTGCGGCCAATGCCTGGGCTCACCACAACGGCGTGAGTGTCACCGGTTGAAATTTGGCAACCGAGATCGTCCAAGCCCGCTGAGCAACAGCCTTCAACGCGAGCAAACAGGCCTCGGTATCACCACTGGTCAGCCAGTCGGCTTTGAGTGCAGGCAACTGCTCGGGTAACGCCTCCATCGGCAGCTCCACCAACAACAAACTTGAACTGGCCGCAGCCCTGGACAAGGCGCCGTCATCACTGCGCTGCCAAACCCGTAGCAACAGCTCCAGCGCCAAGGCATGACCCAACTGCTCAGGAGCCTCGCCCTCCGCGGCAACCACCTGCTGCGATCGCCCCGCCAACGGCATCAACCGTCGTCCACCCTGATCACAGAGGGCCAGAGCCACGAGGTAAGGAGAATCAGCCAAGGATGCCGCCCAAATCGACGCCATCCTCGCCGGAACAGACCAACCAAACCCATAGAACATCTGTACTATTCAGTGGGTTGATGGCATTGCTTCGTGGACGTCCAACATCAGCCGCTGCCATTGCAGTCCAGGCGTCAGCGTTTGTTGCTGCCACTCGCAGAAGAACGCGTCTCTGCCGGCTTTCCATCGCCGGCCGATGACTACGTCGAGGTCGGAATCGATCTCAATGAACAGCTGATTCGTCACCCCACCAGCACCTTCTTTCTGCGGGTGAGTGGTCACTCGATGACGGGCGCCGGAATTCATGACGGCGACCTGCTCGTGGTGGATCGAGGCCTGGATCCTCGGCCGGGGCGAGTCGTGGTGGCCATTCTTGATGGCGCCTTCACGCTCAAACGGCTGACCCGGCATCACGGCCGCCTCAGGCTGGAGGCCGCCCATCCGGACTATCCCCCCTTCGAGCTGAACCACAGCCATGACCTGCAGATCTGGGGCGTCGCGATTCATGTCATCCATCCGCTCTGAAGCCCATGCCGCAAGCCACGGCACTGATCGATGGCAACAACTTCTATGCCTCCTGTGAACAGAGCCTTGATCCCTCTCTGATCGGTCGGGCCGTGGTGGTGCTGTCCAACAACGACGGCTGCATCGTTGCCCGCAATGCCGAAGCCCGCTCGCTCGGGATCGCCATGGGAACGCCGTATTTCAAAGCCCGCCGCCAGCTGGAACAGCAGAACGTGATCGTGCGCAGCTCGAATTACGCGCTGTACGCCGACATGAGCCAACGACTGATGAGTGTGCTGGAAGCGCATTGTGAGGAGCTGGAGATCTATTCGATCGATGAAGCCTTCGGACGCCTCAGTCGTCCAGGCCATGGCGATCTGACCGCCTGGGCCCAGCAGCTGCGCGCCCGGGTGCGACGGGATCTGGGACTGCCGATTGCCATTGGCCTGGGTGCCAGCAAGGCCCAGGCCAAACTCGCGAACCACCTGGCCAAGGCGGTCCCGACCCATGCCGGGATCTTCGACCTGGGCCAGTGCCAGAGCCCAGATCACTGGCTGGAGCGCGTCGCCATCGACGATGTCTGGGGAATCGGTCGCAAAATGGCCCGATGGTGCCGGCTCCGGGGCATCGTCAACGCACGACAGCTGCGCGACATGCCGAGCGGAGAGCTGCGGGCCAAGGCCGGAATTGTCGGCCTGCGCCTGCAACGGGAACTGCAGGGATACCCCTGCCTACCCCTGGCCCTGGCACCAGCACCGAAACGGGAAACCTGCGTCAGTCGCAGCTTCAGCCGACCCATCAGTTCCCTGGACGAACTGCAGCAGGCGATCGCCAGCTACGTGGTGCGGGCTGCTGAAAAACTGCGGCAACAGAACCAGCTGGCCGGGGCCTTGACGGTGTACACCCGAACCAGCCCCTTTCAACCCACGGCGTTCTACAGCCAAGCCGCCAGCACCCATCTCGATCTCCCCAGCAACGACACCACAGCTCTGCTGAAGGCAGCGATGCCTCTCGTGCCACGCATCTTTCAACCCCACCGCCACCTGGCCAAAGCGGGCGTGTTGATGCAGCACCTGCAAGACCACCATCACCTGCAGCATCACCTGCTCACACCATGCGATGGAGCGCAACAGCAGAAGCGCGACACCCTGATGACCACGATCGACCGACTCAACCGTCGCTACGGACGCGGCACCGTGCAGTGGGCCGCATGCGGCATCACGCCAACCTGGGCGATGCGCCGGGATCAGCTCAGCCGCAGTGCCACCACCCGACTCAGCGATGTGCCGATCGTCCATGCCGATCGCTGAACCGTGGTGAATACCGAACCGTGGTGAACACTGAATCCTGGCGATCCGGACGCCTTCAGGCCTGCTGCAACAACTGAAGCGCTTGCTCCCGGGTACTGATCAACAGAACCATGCGCAGACCATGGGCATTGAGGCCGGTCTGCTCGCGCACCAGATCAGAACTCGCCAACGCCAACCCACAGGTTTCCACAAACAGAACAGGCAAGGACCCCGAATGGCCACGCATGGCTTGGAGATCCAGGGCCTGACGAACCGCCTGCTGGGCCTTATCCGAGCCGAGCCGCTCAACGAAGGCAGGCCAGAGATGGTTCACCTGCTCGAGAGCAGAAAAATCAAGACGTGAATCAGACATGCATCAGGTCGGCAGCTGAGCCAGGGCATCCATGATCATCTCGGCGGTGACGTCAATCCGCTCGAGGGGATCAGCGTTATCGAGATAGGCCTCAAATGAGGAGAAGCGCTCCACATGGGGCTTGAGGCTGGAGGAGTTCCACGCCTTCGACCAATCACCGTCGTCAGGCTTTACCGCCACATAGGCCTGCAAGGCTTCATCTAAGTCGCCACCGTCACCGACGCCCTCACCCTGCCAGATGGCCTCAAAGAACTCAGACATGGCGGTTCAACACGGAGGACAGCCGTCGGCACCGTTGACCATAGAAGGAGAGCAACCCAGCCATGCTCAAGCGGATGCGGGGAAACCACCACAACGCTGTTGATCCAGAAACGCAATATGTTTCCTCTCGGTGTAATAAAGCTCCTGATAATTCAAGGCGTCATGGTTCAATTCATCAAACAATTGATCAATGCGTTGTTCAGCATCCTGGGATGACGACGGATCCTGTTGTTCCTGATCTATCAAGCGAGCGATACAACGCTCCAACGTCTCAAGCCGTTGACCACTCCAGGCCTCCAAAAGATGGCGGCAGCGCTTGAGACTTTTCTGCCGTTCCAGCAACGCTGCGGTTCCACGGAGTTGCACCAGCGGATCACTGAGGGCCACACGCTGGAGTTCACCGGGCTCAAGCAAAGGGGTCAGGCGAGAAAACAACGGGCTGTTCTCTAATAACAATTGATCGGTGAGCAGGCTGGGCAGATCGAGATCACCGAGTTCGTGGCCAGGATCATCACCACGGCTGATGGCCTCAAGCCGACCGCTGCCGAGATTGGTCTCCTCAAGGTCCGTGATGGATGCCCAGAGCAACCGGTGGTGCTGCAGGGCGAAGTCTTCTAAGTCACGCTGACGCAGTTCCTGGCGAATCGCCGGGCGATGGCGAGGGCAGTGCAGATACAACCGCAGCAGATCGGCTTCACAGCGTTCCCGTTGGGTGGCCTCACCGGGTTGTTCATGGCGACTGGAACGTCCATGCCAGCGCTGCCCTTTGACCTGCTGGCGCAGATCCTCTTCAAGCTGGAGGGCTAACCGTCCCTGACCGCCGCTGAGACGTTCGGCCACGCGCTGGAGGTAATGCGTCCGCACAGCGGACTGCGGCAGTTTGCCAAGCAAGGCCACCAGAGAACTGACGGCTTGCTGGAACTGATCCGACTGACTGAGATCACGGTCCGCCAGCACCTGATCGATCTGCCAGTCCAGCCAAAGCGGTGCTTGATCGAGCAGCGATTGGTATTCACCGGAGCCGTGATCACGCAGAAACTCATCAGGGTCCTTGCCGGAGGGGAGGTGGAGAACCCGTAACTCCAACTGACCCTGGAGCGCGAGTTGCTCCACCTCACCGATCGCACGATTGGCCGCACGAATCCCCGCACCATCGGCATCGAAATTCAGAACGATGCGCTTGCGATCGGTACAACGCGACAGTTGTGTGATCTGTTGGCTGCTCAGCGCAGTACCCAACGACGCCACCGCATTGGTGACACCAGCGGCATGGAGAGCGATGACGTCGAAATAGCCTTCAACAACAACGGCACGGTCATCTTTACGAATGGCATTGGCAGCCTTATCGAGACCGAAAAGATGCTTGCCTTTTTCAAAAATCTCCGTTTCAGGCGAGTTGAGATATTTGGGCTCACTGCCATCAAGGCTGCGCCCACCAAAACCAATCACCCGACCCTGACGGTCATGGATCGGAACAATGACGCGATGACGAAAACGGTCGTAAAAGCCCGACCCACCTTTGCGCGGAACCACCAGACCGGCCGCTTCCAGAAGCTCAACCTTGAGCCCTTCCACACGGGTCAAATGATTGAGGAGGCCATCCCATTGATCAGGGGCGTAACCCAGGCCGAACAACTCATGGGTGGACGGGGAAAACCCACGGTCCTCGATGAGATAACGCAGTGCATCACGGCCGGCAGTGGACAGCAACTGACTGCGAAACCAACCGGCGGCCAGGGCAAGCGCGCGCTGCAGGGACTCGCGACGGGAGAGTTGCTGACGAAGACGTTCCTGTTGTGGACCATCAACGGTTTCAACAGGGAGTTGATAACGACGGGCTAAGTCGAGAACGACATCGCTAAAACTCTGACGCTGAAATTCCATCAGAAACTTGATGGAATTTCCTCCAGCACCGCAAGAGAAACAGTAATAAAACTGTTTCGCAGGGGAAACAGTCATGGAAGGTTTGGTGTCGTCGTGAAACGGACAAACACCGACAAACTCACGTCCCTTTTTTTTGAGCACAACATGCTCGCCCACAACATCAACGATGTCGGCACGCTCTTTGACCGCGTCAATGGTGCGCGGATGCAGGCGGGGGCTCACCATGGCGGGAGTCTGATCGATGGGGGCGCATCAGTCCAGGCGAACTGGATCTGACAAGCTTTGAGAGGGATCAAAACAGGGCGGACCCTGAACAGGCATGGGGAACGCACAGAAGGGAACGAGAGCGCTGGTGCTCAGTGGACTGGCCTTCAGCCTGATGACGGTCTGCGTGAAACAGCTGGGGGGACGGCTGCCCGTCGAGGAAATTGTGTTGGCGAGGGCGGTGATCAGCCTGGCCATCACCAGCGTGGCCATCCGACGCCTGGGCCTGTCTCCATGGGGGCAGGACAAAGCTGGACTCCTGCTGCGGGGAACAGCGGGAACGGTGGCGCTGCTGTGCTTCTTTTATGCCATCGCAGCCTTACCGCTGGGGGCCGCGACAGTGTTGCAATACACCTATCCGACGTTCACGGCTGCCGCCGCCGCCTTGGTGTTGAAGGAACGATTGGGCCGGTTGATTGTGCTGGCTCTGCCTTTGGGGTGGATCGGGGTAGTGATGGTGGTCCAACCCGCATGGGTGGGCCAAGCCGGCAGCGGTTTACCGATGGGTCCAGCGCTGGTGGCGGTTGCCGGTGCTTTCTTTACCGCCATGGCTTATGTGTGCGTCCGTCGCCTAAGCGTGACGGAACATCCACTGGTGATCATTTTCTACTTCCCGTTGATTTCCATTCCCGTCACGCTGCCGGGCGTGCTCAACCGTGGCGTGATGCCAACGGGGATGGAATGGGCCTGGCTACTCGGAGTCGGCGTGTTGACACAACTGGGGCAAATCTGGGTCACCGAAGGGCTGCGCCGACTGCCCGCCGGACAAGCCACAACAATCAACTACGTCCAGGTGGTGTTCGCTGCCCTATGGGGTTGGCTGTGGTTCAACGAGCAAATCAATGGAACAACATTGTTGGGAGGCATCCTGATTCTGGGAGCCAGTCTGATCAGTGCAAAATCACGCACAACCATCGAGCCGACCCAGTCCTGATCACACGGATGGGGACTCAGTGAGTTGCTCTGCCGATTGGTCCCGCTGCGAGGCAACCACCGTGATCGCCATCGCCAGGGCACTGGTGGTGGCGGCTCGGGGCAAAGTCAAGATTGGATCAATGGCGATCAAGAGAACGAGAACGGTCTCAGCTGGAACCTGAAAAAACAGAAGTGCAGGGGTAATGGCAGACGTCACAGCAACGCTATCGAGACCAGCGGAAGCAAGGCCGGTCACAATGCCCAGAGCCACGACCGAGAACAAAGTCGTTAGCGTTAACGGAATATTGTAAAGATTGAGCGCGAACATAATGGCAATGACGTTGTAAGTCACGTTGCCAATCTGTGCAATCAGAAGGCTTAATGAAGCCGACGCCTCCACCTCAGACTCATTACGCCCCATCCCCTTCATCGACTCGAACATCAAGGAATAAGACGACATGCTCGAACCGGTCGAGAAAGCCAGAAGAAATACAGAATCAATCGGATTTTCCTCAAGCGTGGCACGCTCCCTGGAACTAGTGAACCGTCGAAAAATCAGTCGAGAAACACCAAGCGAAGCCACTGCTGTTAGAAAAACGCAAATCGTGAAGTTGAGTAGAGCGACAACAATCTCAGCATTGATACTTGAAACGGCTCCAGAAATCAAAAGAATCAAGACCAAGGGTGCAAGATTCAGCACAATGTTCAACACTTGAACTGATGTGCTGTTGACGCTGCGAAGCAGACCAATCAAGGGCTTGGTGATCGAAGGATTCAAGCGCGCCATCGCTACTCCCGCCAGAACCGAACCCGTGATCACGCGTAGGGTTTGCCCTCGAGATGCATCACCCAAGAGGTTCTTCGGCATCAGGGTTTCCAACCAAAACTGACTGCCAACAAGATCAGCGAGCGGTGCTGCAGACGAAAGATGAATATCGGTGCTGTCCAGCATGAAACGACCAATTGACAGCTTCCCATCGGGAGACAGCACACCTGGACTTTGATAAATCGACAGCAAAATCGAGAGAAGTGCGGCAAAAGAAATCACGAGAACGATGGCCACAAAGAAGCGCTTCGCAAATCGGAATCGCCCCGTTTCGTCCTCTGAATGAATCGAAAAAATATTGGCAATGGAAATCATCACTGCCGAAAGAACCAACGGAATGGCCGGGAAAGCAATCAGTTGAACCAGCGCCATACCGGCACCATTGAGTGCAGGTGCGGCAGACTCAGGCAGAATTGTCCCAAGGACAATGGAGACTGGGAGAATAAAAAGAAAGAAACTCCTTGGTGCACGCGCCCGGCGAAGGAGTTCAAGAGAAGAAGAGAGCATCACCGAGCAAACTAGGACGCTGAATAAAAAGACTTGAATTCATCAAGGATAGCCACATCAGTCTTCACACCACCCCACTCCTTAGCAATATAAAACTGAATAAATGGGGAAAAATCTACCGCACCATCTCGAGATAAATAAATCGACTTCTGGTCGACAACATCATCAAAAATAATTGGAACATAATCTATGATCAAATCAGGTCTTGCATACACCAAACTCTTGATTTCAGTCATATCTCGATAAATGGCATCAACCCGACCATCAAATAAAGCCCTCTGAGCATCAGACCAATTCTTATAGCCGACAAAAGAGGCATTAGGAAAATTGTCAGCAGTTTCCTGCTTCCAGATCGAACCCTGCAAAGAGCCTATTTTTATTGCTGACTGTTCAAGCACCTTTGAAAACCCAGGCGTACCAGGCTCATCAGGCAACTCGGAAAGAAACGTTCTATTCGCCAACAACGCATGCCTGAAATCTAAGTAATGAACAGGAAAGGCATCAAACAGTCTCTGGTACGTACGACCAAGCTTGCCGATGGCAATATCAAAGTCTCCAGTAGCGACACGACGAACAAGATCGTTTAAATTTGCAGAAGAACGATCAAACTGAACGCCAACATTCAATTTTTTTGCCAGACCTCGGGCGACCTCAATATCGTAACCCTCCAACTCACCCGACTCCTCACTTACACCATAGGCGGGCGGGCTATCAAAGCCAGGAATACCCACAGTCAAAACACCGCGCTCTTGGACAGCTTGGATAAAAGAATTTTCGGCGGCACCCGCAAAATTGCTGAAGCCTAGAAAAGATACCAACCAAAGACAGATGGAAAAGAATATTGAGGAGAATGCTTTCATCATATGAATCAAAAATAACCCCAAGAGGGCAACTAAATTCTAATCGAACCAATAACAAAAGCAAATATCAATACATACTCTTGACCACCAGACACACTGGATCAGTCGTGACTGCGGTCATCAGAGCTGAGCTCGAGAGACGATGCCTCAAGCCGATCAAAGCGGCTATTAGCCTCAAGAATATTGGCCGTCAACAAGGCAATACAAACAATACCAAGCATGCCAAATGCAACCGCAAGGCATTTGCCAAGGGAGGTTGGTGGCGTCACATCGCCATAACCAATGGTCGTAACGGTGACAATCGAAAACCAGAAGGATCGGACAATTGAACCAAAATGATCTGAATCGTTAAAACGCTCTACAACATACATCAACACCGAGAATACATACGTGACGATAGTCAACAACACAACGGGAAAAAAAGTATGAGTAGGCTGATCGGAAAGGATATAGGAAATTCGGCCAAGGATCTTACGGAAGCTAGAATAATAAATTGAGAGTGACATTTTAAGAATATAGGCGCCGATGACGACAAGAGAGTCATTCTCAAACTTATTAGTAAGCAAGACCATCAAAAGTAATAAGTCAGAAATAGCTGGACGAGAAAAAAATATGGACAGCAAATAGCCAGGCCGATAATCAAGCCTCGCCCAGCTATTCGTTAATTTGCCAACGTAATCACTGATGAAGAACAGCTCGATCAGATTAAGCGCAAAGTCTAACCAAACAGTGATTGCATCAAAACTCAAAGACTGCTCGGTCGTCAGAGCAATCTGAACAAGCAGCAATACAATAACAATATAAAGGAGAAACGAATAGTTTCTTCCGGGAAGCCCGCCTCTGTAATCACCAAAGTACCAATGGTCTGATTCGTAAAAATCCATCAGCACATTACATCAGTCCACGAGTTAAAATAAAGAATCGAAGTATTGACCAAGAACCAATCGTAACTTTTAGTGCAGCAATAATATTAAGGGCTGGAATATAGATCTCTGGGGAAATCTCGCCAAAAACAGATGCAGGCTCGACGAAACCAATGAACGTAGCTAAAGCCACAAAAACAAAACAGATCACAGCGAACTTTTCTAAGGCCGCAGCATTAGACTTGAAATAAAATTGCTCAACTTGCTTTAAACGTCCTGTTACCATCAACAAAGTAATTGAAGTTGCACCAGACACACCGGAAGCAAAACCTCCTCCGGGGGTAAGGTGTCCCTTCAAAGCAAGATCAATAGCCAAAAAAGCTGTCAAGAGTGCTGCAAAATCAAGCAGCATCACAAGAATTGGATCTTGAACAACGATAAATTCAGATTCCTCTTCTTCATCATGAAGCAAAATCTTAACACCGAGACCAGCTATCGTAAAGACAGTAACCTCGCCAATCGTATCAAACAATCTTGTTCCTAATATCACAGAAGTTACTGTATTTGGTATATGCGCAAAACCTACCAAGTAATCCACAATCAACTCTGTATCACGCCCTGGGACATCTGCCTCCGAGAAAAGAAGTATCACCATAACAACTGTAATCGCAACCAGATAAACAAGTGACTTAATCTGATTACCAGATAAGCGAGGAATCAACACTTTCATAATTGAGCCTCCTTCCCAGAATTGAGGACCACAATTGAACCTAAGAAGGGATTAGCCTTATAATAATTAGATTCAATGATTTCTGACTTCAAAACACTAGATTCAACGTACAAGGTTTGATTCGAAATAAATGCATGGGGAGAGCCAGAACGGCCTCTGCATTGGGAAAAGATTTGATCAATGGAATATTTATTAGAGTCAATAAAATCCTTTGTTGTTGGCTTAAGATGCAACTCGATAAAAACCTGACACAAGTGGTCCCAGATAAGCGGATCTGGCAAAGCAGATGAATCTTGCATCATCACAACCGTATAACACGATTTAATTGTGACGATATACAGAAGCATTGAAAGCAGGGTTCCAATCAATACCTCTGTAAGGGCAACATCAGGGGCACCAATAACAGCATAAATCAAAGCAGCAATACTGCCAAGGAAAGAACGATAGATCAGGCCATTCGTCGGTGACTGAGTACGTATTAATAAAATAGCCAAGAAAGGGAGTAAAAGCTCAAATGGAAGCAACAGAGCTGTTAAGGCGAACTCAGAGTTGGTCATCGATCAGCAACACTCGCAAGGATATAACTAAAAAATGTATTCCATAAAGACAGTGATATTGCAGCCGTAAGGAGTAAAACCCAACGCGATGGAGAATGGAGAGCTAAAGCCAACAACATACAGAGCGAGCCAACCGTATCTGAAACAGTCAATGCGTGGAGCTTATAAAAAATACTGTGCTTCTTATTCAGTACAGGGAGAGTTCCCCATAACCAAAATACGACACCAAGAATCATCAAGATGATTTCAAGAGCTCGCAAAAGAAAAGGAAGAAAAGAAAGCATCATAACTCCATCTCCATTAACGACAAAATCAACATTCCTGCATCACCGACAATCAGAATAAAAGCACCAATACTTGCAATCATCCAATCCCCACTATAAATACCAAAAACAAGAATAATCATTGCCAGCTTTGTACCAAAACTCGATGCGATGGCAATTCTTGATGGCACATCTCTTGCTCTTGCAACAGCCAAAAGAGGTATAAAGCTGATGGCCAGCATCGAATAAACAATAATAAGCTGAAAAACATATTCCCTTAGGTCTAAATAGATAGTCATGGACCAACCTCCTGATTCAGACTGGGATTGGCTTGCTGCATCCTTGAAGAGCCAGAATCACCAACCAAATGAATTCTCCATTGTGAAGAACTTAAGCGTTTGGTCACAAGCGACATCGGAGTAAATGTGATTCTAAATAAATTCATAAAGGCAGAGAAGTTAGAACCTTGAGCGGCATATTTACTGGACTTTTCCACAACAAATTGATCAACAGGCCTTTCAATCATCATCAACTGAAAGCTCTCCTTGATCATCAAATATGGCAGGGAAAGTGAGCGGAAGATCTCAGGCAAAATTGGTTGAATCTTTAGCTGTCTATAGGATCCTGATGGGAGAAGGGCACAGAATATAAAGCCGAGTATTAAATTTGATCGGCTCAAGCTTCCAGTAATCAGCAACCAACACAGAAACTTAAAAGAAAAGGATAGAAGATAGCGAATAAAGTTGGTCATTAGATTTTAAAATAAAGAAGATTCGCAAGAAGCAGGGCAGCAACAAGGAATGGAGCACCGATCAGATCGATTGTTTTTGTGACCGGCTTGATAAATTCATTGGCTTGAAGTCCTTTTACCGAGACAAATAAAATAATACCAATGAGAGCAGAAAGAACTGCAGATTCAATATTATCGTAGCTATAGAGACGGTCATCACGTAGCGAGAACCCGATCAAAAATGCAACGGAAACAATCAAAATAATGTTGGGGAAATAAAATATATTCTCAAGGAAATCGCCAACCGTGAATGGGAACTGCCTTAGATAATGTCGATAAGCACGTAATCGGTCGTAAATCAATCTGGCATAAACAGTTGATGTCAAGAGCGAGGATGTCGTGAAAATAATGCCAGCCTGATAGGGTAAATCATATTTCAAAAGATTTTTAGTGATAAATCCCGCTAGCAGAGGAAAGCCCATGATTGATAGCGAGGCAATACAAAATACAACAACTCTCAGGAATTCTGATGTGGACGTCGTTGTAGGTCGAGTATTGGGCAGATGCTCTGAGTCAATCGACTCGCCAGCCTGACGATCATCGGTATGCAAGGTGGAAAAGAGGAGGGCCTTGCAAATGCCATGCTGCATCGCATAGAGACATGCATAGGAAGGAGACAACATGGCCAAACCAAGTTGTGAGACCGAGCTCCATCCAAGTGCACGACCACTTTCACGCTCAAAAACGGCATAGATCGCCGCAATGACACCACTGAGAACACCAACAACAACCATGGACTCCGCAATCGGTTCCAAGGCCTGACTCAAACGTGCGATCGGTGCGATGCCTGCACACGTCACACAACCAGACAAGATTGCTGAAGACTGGCAATTGGCATGGGAGTAAATGTTTGGAACCCATAGACCACAAAGAAAGACCCCAGCTTTGGTCAGCAACCCTGCGATAATCAGACAGATCGCTGTAGGGGGAGCTTTGACAAGGTCAGCAAGCAAAAAGCTGCCTGAAAAGGTAAACGCCTGCACAACACCAATCAAGTAAATCAGCATTGCCAAACCTCCACCAATCAAATACTGAAAAGCATTGAAAAGAGAACGTTGATCATTGCGATCAGAGATTAAAAGAAATGCACAAAAACCAGTTAATTCAAGCGCAATAAAAAGACTGACAAGATCAATTGTAGTGAACGAAATCATCAGTGCCGTCAACAGCACCATGCAAACCTGATAGAAATAATGAGAGAATCTTGACGAGAAAAGCGCAAACGTAATCAGAAGGGCAACAGAAGACCCAAAGATCAATAAAAAACTGTAGGAGTCCCAGGAAAACTCAATACCACCATTACCGACCAGCCGATAGGTCAGCTCGAGTCCCTGTCGATTGGCCAGCCAAGCAAGGGTTGAGTAAGCGAGAAGGAGTAGGCTCGATAACCAAAGAAAGACTTTTGGAAATACACAACCCGCAAAGCCAAAAACTGATGGCAGGAAGATTAGGAGTGTAAAAACAATCTCGTTCGTCATCGAACTCAACGCTCCAGATCCTTGTACCGCAGCAAGGGCGATGCGCGACCAAGCCTCAGAGCCACAGAACAAAGAAGTGCTTGTGTGGCAAATCCAATGACGATGGCAGTCAAAATAATCGCCTGAGGATAGGGATCGGAATAGGCGCTATATCGGGCTTCACCGACGATCGGCGTCTGCGTGCCGCTGCCGGCAGCAAACAAAACAAAAATACTGATTGTGGCTGTATCGATCACGTCCAGAGAAAACAGAGAATTCAGGATATTTTTAGAATTCAGGAGGCCAAAGCATCCAATGATGATTAGGGCCACCATGGGAATTAAACGGACGATTGCCGGTGTCACGTTTGTGCAACGTCAATGTTCTTCAATTCTTGAGTCGGCTAAAACCAACGTCAAGCAGGCGACATCAATTGG
This sequence comes from Synechococcus sp., assembly GCA_049619435.1. Lineage (GTDB taxonomy): Bacteria > Cyanobacteriota > Cyanobacteriia > PCC-6307 > Cyanobiaceae > Parasynechococcus. The sequence goes on along the minus strand of JBMZMY010000002.1, from coordinate 51,159 downwards.
TACGGCATTCAGCGGTTTAAGCCAAAGGAAGGGGGTAACTCATCCATTGCTCAACAGCATTCGAGCTGTCCATCGGATCAATTGGCTGAGCCAAACGCCAACTTTGCTGTTTATCTCCTTGTTCGAGATACAGATCAAAAGGGCTATCGACTTGGATTTTGTCGCCGGGGAGTTGCCAATCGAAGCGACCCTGGAGATGAACCCCGCGATGGCCAGCCATCTTCAGAGCCGACTGGTCTTCAATACGAACCCGACTCACACTGGGATGCCCAGCCATGGGTGGCAGCTCCAGCGTCTGAGCAATCGACGTCTGCGTCAGCTCAATTTGAAGAGCCAGGGCATCCAGCACCACAGACCGTGGTGGGCCTGACGATGGGCTACAGGACACCAAACAGACACTCAACACGCAACTGATCAAAAGCCGCCAATACCGACGCGCGTCATGCACGATGGTGAGATCAAACGCAGGCTTCATGATCGGGTGGCTGCAAGGGACGGTCCTGGACACTTGGGTGCAAGGTCCGAAGGCCGGTGTTGTTCTGAATTGTGCAGGAGTCGGCTACGAAGTACAGCTCACCCAACGCCAACAGGCTGGATTCAGCGAGGGGAGCCAGCTGAACCTCTGGATCCACCACATCCAACGAGACGATGCCAGCGTCCTCTACGGCTTCTCTGACAAGAACGAACGCGACCTGTTCCGACGACTGATCAGTGTGAATGGCGTTGGCCCTCAAGCCGGGTTGGCCCTGCTCCAGGAATGTGGGCTAACGGAGCTGATCCGGGCGATCACCAACGGTGACCTACGGCGACTTTGCAAAGCCCAGGGGGTCGGAAAACGCACCGCCGAACGCTTGGCCGTGGAGTTACGAACGAGCCTGGCCGCATTTGATGAGCAACAACCCCCCGGGCTGTCGCTGGTGGAAGGATTACCAGAATCACTCACCGCCGACAGCAATCCACTGCTGAGTGAAGTGGAAGGCACACTGGCGGCCCTGGGGTATGACGATCTGGAGATCCGCCGCGCTCTACGAGCTGTGCATGACCTGGGTGACGGAGTGCGACCCGCCGACAGCGATGTGGACAACTGGTTGAAACACTGTTTGCAATGGCTCAGCCAGGACGCCGGTTAACGGAGAGGGGGGCCATCGACCGGTAAAGTGGTTGTTTGAACCGTCAGGGTCCGGCCCCTCACGCATGTCGCTCGATACCACCGAAAAGCAACAACTGATCAACGCTCACCAAACCCATGGGACCGATACGGGTTCCGCTGAGGTTCAGGTGGCCATGCTCAGTGAGCGCATCAACCGCCTCAGTGGGCACCTTCAGCAGAACAAGCACGACTTCTCGTCCCGTCAGGGTCTGCTCAAGATGATTGGTCGCCGCAAGCGCCTGCTCAGCTACATGCGCAACAAGAGCGAGCAGCGTTATACGGACATCATTGCCAAGCTGGGCATCCGCGGCTGATCTCAGACCGTCAGAATCCTTGAGTCTTCCCTGGATTGCATGACGGATCCACGTCAATCCCTCCCTTTCGAGCCGAAATCGGCTGCCAAGGCTCCAAGCCAAGGATCGAGAAAGCGAGGTTCTGGGCAAACCACGCGTCAGGAAGCGATTCCCAAGCCTGTGGCGAACAGGATGGCCCGTCGTGTTGCTGTCTTCACAGGACTCCCATCCCTAGCGGGAATGGGAGTTTTTGTTTTGAGTTATTTTTTGATGACCCGCGGAATTGCGGACATCGCCCCTGGCGTCACCCTGGCTGGATCAGGTTTTTTCTTCCTCCTAGGACTCGCCGGACTGAGCTACGGGGTGCTTTCAGCCAGCTGGGAGCAGAACAATGGATCCTTGCTCGGTCTGGAGAACGTCAAGCCCAACCTGCAGCGGATGCGCGAGTCGATTCGAGCCCAAAAGGAATCGAAGTGATCTGACGTTCAAGATCAATCAGCCTCGCGTGGGCCGATTGATCTAGTGCGCAATCATCCGCGCGGATGTCCGCGCGGAGAACGATTCAGCCGTGAGACTTTCAAGGGCAGCCGCGACATCACGCACGCAAAACTGTGCGCCTAAACGGACGTAACGCACAGAGTGCTGTTGGCGGACCTCTGCGACCACAGGGACCTTAACGCCGAGTTCCTCTCGTTCAGGGCGATGTTTTTGCAGGCATTCGCGCAACTTGTGCTGAATCGCGATATCGGCTGCACGCTCGGGTGTGAGTTCTACGAGAAGAATCTCGAGGTCATCGATCGCACGGCAATCATCAATGATCAATTGGACACGTTCATCGCGACGGTCCACTGAGGCCCAGATCAGCAAGCGTGCCTCGGCCATGAGGTGGTCGCAAAGGCGGGCATAACTCTTGGGAAACACAACCGCTTCGCAGCTACCTGTGAGATCTTCCAGCTGGAGGATGGCCATCCGATCACCCTTGCGGGTTGTCACCTGGCGGTACTCCGAGATCATGGCGATCGCACTGATTTTTGCTTTGTCCGCCTGCTCCTCCAGTGACGTCAGGCCGATCGGAGCAAGCAGACGAGCGGAAGGGTCCAACTGCTTCAGGGGATGATCGGAGAGGTAAAAGCCAACCAACTCCTTTTCCAGTCTTAGTTTTTCGGTTGGAGGGTAATCACTGACTGGGGCTGCCTTGGGAGCAAGGCTGAGATCGGACGCAGACTCCTCGGCATCGGACGATGCCGACATCAGATCAAACAAGTTGCCTTGACCGCTGTCACGATCCTTGGCACGGGACGACGCCCAGTCCAAAAGAAGGTCGAGATCCGCCATCAGCTGGGCTCGATTGGCGTTGGGCTCAAGAGCATCCATGGCTCCGCAGTGAATCAAGGATTCCAAGCCCCGCCGATTCAGCACAGAGGAAGGAAGACGGTCACACACATCGGCAAGGGACGCAAACGAACCATCACTGTCTCTCGATGCGATCAACTGCCGGATGGCACCATCACCCAGGTTGCGGACCGCTGATAGGCCGAACAGGATGCGATCACCTTGCGGAGTGAAATCCGTGCGAGAAGCATTGACATCAGGAGGCATCACCTCGATGCCCATGGCGTTGCAATTGGAGATGTAGCGCTGAACCTTGTCGGCTGAGCCCGCATTCACCGTGAGCAGGGCCGCCATGTAAGCGACAGGGAAATGAGCTTTTAGATAGGCGGTTTGATAGGTCACAGCGCCGTAGGCCGTGGAATGACTTTTGTTGAAGCAATATTCAGCAAACAAGACCATCTGATCGAAGAGCTCATCGGCGACCTTTTCAGCCACGCCCCGTGATGACGCTCCATCGACAAACAAACTGCGATGCTTTTGCATCTCGGACACTTTTTTCTTACCCATCGCGCGACGCAACAGGTCGGCTTCACCCAAGGAATAGCCAGCCAGATCCTGCGCGATCCGCATGATCTGTTCCTGGTACACCATGATCCCGTAGGTCTCAGAAAGAATCGGCTCCAGAGTGGCGTGAGCAAAATCAATCGCTTCGCGACCGTGTTTGCGGTTGATGAATTTTGGAATCAACCCTGCATCGAGAGGACCAGGTCGATACAGCGCAAGGATCGAAGAAATATCTTCCAATGACGATGGTTTCAGATCACGAACAATCTGACGCATCCCACTGGATTCCAACTGGAAAATACCCTCGAGATCACCACGGGCGAGAAGGGCAAACGTCTCTGGATCTTCAGAAGGTAATTTATCGGGATCAATACGCTCACCACTGCTGACTTCAACAAGCTCAAGTGTCTTATCAATCATGGTGAGATTTTTCAGACCCAGGAAATCCATCTTGAGCAGACCCATGGATTCCACGTCCTCCATGAAGTACTGCGTGATCACCTGACCGTCGTTATTCCTCTGCAGTGGGACCAACTCATCCAAAGGATCGGCAGCAATGACAACACCAGCTGCATGAACCCCAAAGGTTTTGTTCGTCCCTTCGATACGAATCGCCATATCCACCCATCGTTTAACAATGGGATCATTGTCGTATTTCTGCTTGAAATCAGGGTTAGGTGATTCATCACTGATCATCACCTTCAGCTTGGCGGGCTTGCCCCGTGCAACAGGAATCAGCTTGGCCAGCCGATCGGCATCGCCATAGGGTATATCCAGAACCCGAGCCACATCTTTCAAGACGGCCTTGGAGGTCATCCTGTTGAAGGTAATAATCTGAGCAACCTTCTCTTCGCCGTATCGCTCGGTGACGTAATCAATCACCTCACCTCGCCGTTCAATGCAGAAGTCGGTGTCAATATCAGGCATCGACTTGCGTTCGGGATTCAAAAAACGCTCAAACAACAAGCCATTGCTGACTGGATCGATATTTGTGATCCCCAACGCATAGGCCACGAGGGAGCCGGCGGCCGATCCACGACCTGGGCCGACTGGAATTTTATTTTCACGTGCGAAACGAATGTAATCCCAGACCACCAAGAAATAAGTCGGAAATCCCATTTGCTCCATAATTTTGAGCTCATGGGACATCCGCTCCGCATACACGGAATCGATGAGATCAGTAGCATTCAACTCAAGGCGCTGACGCAATCCTTGTTCTGTAACTTCTTTCAGATAGGAGACAGCATCATGACCCTCCGGAATAGGAAACCGTGGCATTTGATAGTGGCCAAGGATGTCATAGTCCTCAACTTTTTCTGCGACAGCAACTGTGTTTTGAACAGCTTGGCGCACAACATCGGGATCTAGATGATCCGCGAACAAGCGGAGCATCTCATCTTCCGTTTTAATATATTCAGTGCCGGTATAACGCAATCGCTTCTCGTCGGAAATCAATTTACCGGTGAGAACACACAACAAAGCATCATGGGCTTCCACATCCTGCTTGCTGAGGTAATGGGCGTCATTGGTGGCAACCAGATTAATCCCAAGCTCTTGGGCAATTCGAGCAATTTCAACATTGACGATTCGATCTTCTGGTGATCCATGATCCTGGATCTCTAGATAGAAATCATCACCGAAAACACCTTGATACCAAGCGGCCACATCACGAGCAACATCAGGCCGACCACGGAGAATGGCCTGAGGGATTTCACCGCCCAAACAGGCTGTTGCGATGATTAGGCCTTCGCTGTACTGCTGTAGCAGATGTTTGTCGATGCAAGCTCTCGAGAAGATGCCTCGTCCACGCATTCCGCGTAAATGACTGAGACTCGTCAACTTCACCAGATTGCGATACCCAATCGCATTTTTGGCCAGAACGACGAGGTGATATCTCTTCTCTTTCTTGGGCTGTGGGTCATCAATCGATCCATTGATGACATACATCTCATTGCCGATGATCGGCTTGACACCAGCCCCCTTACACAATTTGAGCAGCTCGATCGCGCCATACATGACCCCATGGTCTGTGAGCGCCAGAGCTGGCATGCCCAACTCCTTGGCACGCTCAACCATGGCTGGCAGCTGAGAGGCGCCGTCGAGCAGGCTGTAGTCGCTGTGGTTATGGAGGGGAACAAATGCCATCGCCCCAGCCTAGGACCAGACGCAACATCCAGCGTCCGGACCGAAGCCAAGCACAAGATCTAGCGGTCGCTCAGGCGGCGAGCGCAGCGTCCGGTCGTGACGCCATCACATTGGCAGCTTGCTCGTACTGGTGAGCCACCTGAAGAATCGTGGCCTCCTCCAGCACATTGCCGATGAGCTGCACACCGATGGGAAGGCCGGCACTGCTGAAGCCGCAGGGAAGACTGATCGCAGGCAAGCCAGCCAGATTCACGGGAATCGTCAGCAGGTCAGCGAGGTACATCGCCAGAGGATCGTCGGCGTGGGCACCAGCCTTGAATGCCGGCGTCGGGGCCGTTGGCGTCAGCAACACGTCCACCGAGGCAAAAGCCGCATCGAAATCGCGCCTAATCAGTGTGCGCACCTGCTGCGCTTTCTTGTAGTACGCATCGACATAGCCAGCCGAGAGGGCATAAGTGCCAATCAAAATGCGGCGTTGAACCTCAGCACCAAAGCCTTCAGCGCGACTACGCGCTGTCATGGCCGCCAGGTTTTCAGCATCTGCGGCGCGATAGCCGTACTTCACACCGTCGTAACGAGCCAGGTTGGCCGAGGCTTCCGAAGGAGCAATGACGTAGTACGTGGCAATGCCATCGTTGAAGCGAGGACAACTGACCTCAACAAGCTCTGCACCCAGAGCCTCCAGCTGCGCAGCCGACGCTTCAACGGATCGTTTGACCTCAGGATCCAGGCCATTGGCCTCAAAACACTCCTTGATCAGTCCAACCTTCAGGCCCTTGATGGACTTGTTCAGGCCTGCGCTGTAATCGGGAACATCGGCTTTCAAACAGGTGGAATCCCTCGCATCATGGCCAGCAATGACCTGCAGCAATTCAGCGGAATCGGCCACGGATGTCGTGAAGGGACCGATCTGATCCAGAGAGCTGGCAAAAGCCACCAATCCCCAGCGGCTGACGCGGCCATAGGTGGGCTTTAGACCAACCACACCGCAGAACGATGCCGGTTGACGAATGGAACCACCGGTGTCAGAGCCCAAGGAAGCGATGCACTCACCGGCGGCAACAGCGGCTGCACTGCCACCGGAACTTCCTCCGGGGACATGATCTGGATTCCAGGGATTACTTGTCGGACCAAACGCTGAGGTTTCGGTGGATCCGCCCATGGCGAATTCATCCAGGTTGGTCTTGCCGATCAGGACAGCGCCCGATTGCCAAAGACGGGCAGTTGCTGTGGATTCGTAGGGAGGCACAAACCCCTCAAGCATCCGGCTTGAACAGGTGGTCTTAATCCCCTTGGTGCAGAGGTTGTCCTTGATCGCCAAGGGCAGACCGGCTAGGGGTCCGAGGGATTCGCCAGCCGAGCGAGCCTTGTCAATGCGATCAGCATCAGCGCGAGCCCGCTCCGCAGTGATTTCCAGAAAGGCATGCACCTTGGAATCAACAGACGCAATCCGCTCGAGATGCTGATCGACGAGTTCCCGGGCCGAGACGTCGCCACTCAGGAGCTGCTGACGCAACGCGCTGATCGTCATTGACCCGAAATCCACTGCAGGAGCGACGCTATCAGCTGCTCGGTCAGCCCTGACCCTCAATCGTCAACGGCTCACCGCGGCGGGTCCTCAAAATTGCATGGTCCACAGAGGCTGGAGATTCAGAGCGGATGTCGTCCAGGAAACTCTCCAACTCCGTGGTGAGGCCCCGCCGGGTGAGGAATGGACCGAACCAGTAGGTGACATCCGGAGCCGTCGTCTCGACACGAGCCCACCAAGCCAAGCCAAAGCCATTAGCCAGACTGCGTAGGGGACGAATGACGGGACTCATTGAGGTGGAATATCTCCACCTCATTGTGGCCCGATCAGAGACAAAAACGGTCGATCACGTTGAAAGCTGGACGCTTTCATCGAAATGAACCGGAGCGTCCGTGGAGGGTTCGACGCTCATCGACAAATCAATCTCCTCCCTCTGAACAGCAGCAGGAGTCGATGCGTCGGTGGTGTCGGACGCCTCGGACGTCGTGGCGGCAGTGTCAACCGCTAGGTCGGACAAGGTTCGCGGACGGCTGATCGGCGGCGAGGGGGCTTGTCCGTGGATGTCCTTCATCCAACCGCGACGGGCGATCTCATACACACAGAGGGCCGTCGCCACAGACGCGTTCAGGCTGGGGGTGATCCCACGCAAGGGAATGCGAACCAGCTGATCGCAGTGGCGTCGGGTCAACAGGGACAAGCCCTGATCCTCTGAACCGGTCACCAACACCAGGGGACCATCCAGATCGACATCCGGCAGCGTCACATCACCTTCAGCGGCGAGTCCGATCACGCGGTACCCCGCATCCTTCAGCTTCTCCAGCGAGCGATTGAGGTTGACCACCCTGGCCACAGGCATGTGCTCCAGGGCACCGGCAGCGACCTTGGCCACGGACCCTGTCAAGCCAGCGCTTCGCCGTTGAGGCAGCACAACGCCATGGGCCCCCATGGCTTCCGCCGATCGAACCACCGCACCGAGGTTATGCGGATCGGTCACACCATCCAGCGCCAGCAGCAGCGGAGGCTCTCCGAGATCGGCACAGCCCTGGATCAGACCATCGAGGTCGAGCGTCTCGGCTGCGGCGGTCTGCAGAGCAATCCCCTGATGCACAGATCCACCGGTGATCTGGCCCAAGCGAGCCCAGGTGACTTCCTCCACCAGGACGCCCGAGGCCTTGGCATCCCGCAGCAATTGCAGAAACTTCGCCGCACTGCGCATCTCAGAGGTGCACCAAATGCGGTGGATGGGACGTCCCGCTTCGAGCGCAGCCTGAGTCGCATGGCGCCCCCAGATCAGATCATCCGGTGGCGGTGTGGCCGCCGATGCTTCAGGGGTTCTGGACGCATTCGGCCGTTGTCGGGGCCCGGATGACCGGCGTTCCTCGGATGAGCGACGTCGATCAAAGGAGCCCATCGGCGGCCGGGACGCACCACCGCGATCCCGTTCGCCCGAGGACTGATCGCGATCGAAACGACGCCCTGATGGGGAATTGCCACGCTCGCCATAGGCACGGTCACCGCGAGGTCTGTCATCCCGTCCGCCAGCTCGGTAAGTCCGCCCCGCCTCAAAACGTCCGGATTCAGAGCGTCCGGATTCAAAGCGTCCACGTCCGCCGTCGCGATCTCGGGTCCCCTCACGGTCCCGATCCCGGTAGCCATCCCGGCCGCGGTTCGTGTCACCCGATCGCGACCAGTCGCTGCGGCGGCCTCCATCCTCCCCACGGGGCCGGAAGCTTTTGCGCGGACCATCTCCGCCACGCCATGAGGATTCAGGCCTAGATCCACCCCCCGGGCGGCGGCGATCCCCTCGTCCGGAACCTCCACCATCGGGGGATCGACCTCCGGCGCCCGAGCGGCCGCCACGAGACGGTGCGCCGGAACGACGTTCAAAACGAGGGGTCATGGGTTAGGCGGTGACGTTGGCGAAGTGGCCCCGGCGTTCTCCAGATGATCAAACAGATCGGCCAGCCGGGCTGGGTTGTTGAGAAACAGCCAGCCAACCATTGTCTCAAACCCTGTGGCCTTCCCATAGATAGCGGCGTCAGCACGCCGTGGACCACGCCCCGCGCTATTGCGCCCGCGGCGGATCAGGTCCTGCTCCACATCCGTCAGGACGGGCTCCAAACGCTCAAGAGCCTCGGCCTGAGCATCGGCGCGAACAACGGCCACCACAGCCTTATGCAGGGCATCAGCCTTGCCAGGTGATCGACCAAGCCTCAAGCGTTGATGAAGCTCCCAGACCGCATCACCAATCCAGGCCAATTGCAGCGGTCCAATCGAGGCTGAAGCCTGGGCGGGCTGCTGTGAACGAATCCAGTGGCTCAAGCGGCGATCTGACTAAGTGCTGTCGGCAGATCATCGACAAGGTGGAGAAACTCCTCAAGCCGCACGAGCTTGATCGTTTGGTTTACCCGTGTATTGCCCACCACTTGCAAGCGACGCTTGGCGTCTTTGCACGCTTTGGCGATCTGGACGAGAGCACCAAGTCCCGAGGAATCGAGGAAATCAATCTTGCTGAGATCCAACACAATGGGCAGTTGATTGGCCTGCAACACATCGGTGACGTATTCGATGAATTGCTTCTCGGAGTAGGCGTCCAGTTGGCCGGTAAAACGAAGAACCAGGCCACCGTCGTGGTGTTCAAAACCGCCGCGGAGTGAGACGGTCAGCCGCTGAAGTTCGCTGATGGGTCCTGCCCCCGACGTGTTGGGCCGAAGTTTAGGGAGCTCCACCGAGCTCAACCACCTCAGGACCGACGATCTGACATGAGCGTGACGAAACGACCGAAATGATGATCGGCATCGTGGGGACCAGGACTGGCCTCAGGGTGATATTGAACGCCAAAGACAGGCTTGTGACGATGCGCCATCGCCGCCACGGTGCGGTCGTTGAGATTGAGGTGAGTGATCTCAACATCGTCTGAGTTCAAGGACTCAGCATCAAGAGCAAAGCCGTGGTTCTGACTGGTGATCTCAACCTGACCTGTGGTCCCGCAAGGATGGTTGAGACCACGATGGCCGTAGGTCAACTTGTAGGTACGACCCCCCATGGCAAGGCCAAGGATTTGATGGCCAAGACAGATTCCGAACAAGGGCAGGTCGGTGGTGTTCAACAGCTCCTTAGCCAGTTGGATTCCGGAGCCCACTGACGACGGGTCACCGGGGCCGTTGGATAAAAAGACCCCATCGGGCTGAAGATCCAGAACCATCTTGAGATCGCTGTCTGCGGGCACCACCGTGACGTGACAGCCGTGGGCCACCAGGCGATCCAGGATGGCGCGCTTGATGCCGAAATCCACAGCCACCACGCGGAACGGTTCGGCTTGGCCGGAGGGACGCACCCGCTGGTCAAAGCCGACCCGACAAGGGTCGCTCCAGGGGTAGGCGGCCTTCGTACTGACCGCATTGGCGAGGTTGAGTCCCTCCATGGACGGGGCATCCCGAACGAGGCTCACCAGCTCAGCCGGCTGACGACCATCACTGCAGATCACCCCGTTGATCGCTCCGCCTTCGCGCAGATGACGCACCAGAGCACGGGTATCGACACCACAGATGCCGACCACGCCATGGGCCTCCATCCAATCCTCAAGCCGTTGTTGGCTGCGCCAGTTGCTGGGATGAGGCGCCAGTTGGCGGGCGATCACGCCACGGGCATGCGGTCGATCGGCTTCCTGATCGTCAGGATTGACTCCTGTGTTGCCCAGTTCCGGGTACGTGAAGGTCACCAGCTGACCGGCGTAACTCGGATCGGTCAACACCTCCTGATACCCGGTCATTCCGGTGTTGAACACCACCTCGCCGACAACAGCTCCGCGATGACCGAATGCACGGCCCGTCAACACGGTTCCATCAGCCAGGACTAAGTAGGCCTGTGCTGAAGAGGACTCAGACATCAACCCAAACGAGCGGTGGTCTCCGCTCCTCATTCTCCATTTCGGTGGGACAGGCTCGTTTTCAAGGTCTCCAAGCGCTGCAAAGGCTCACCGGCGGCGAGGACGCGAAGGGCCGATTGCACGCCCTGCTGAAGATTGTCCTCGACCCCTGCTGACCAAAGCACCAGGGCTGTATTCAGAGCCACCACCTCCCGCTGGGCATCGGTTCCAGCCCCCGAAAGAACCGCAGACAGGATCGCTTGATTGTCGGAGAGATCACCTCCGCGGAGGGCCTCCAGCGGCGCAGGGGTCAAGCCCAGATCCTCTGGAGAAAGGGTTTGAGAACGGATCACGCCCTGGTCGATGAACCGCAGTTGATTGGCTCCGGCGAGGGATGCTTCATCCAGCCCACCGGCGCCATGGACCACCACCGCCCTGTTCAAACCAAGCTTGAGCAGTGCTCCGGCCATTGGCTCGAGCAGATCGTTGCGAGCAACACCCAACACCTGCGCATCGGGGCGCAGAGGGTTCACCAACGGGCCGAGCAGGTTGAAAACCGTTCGAATTCCCAGACTTCGACGGAGCGGAGCCAGATTCACCAGAGCGGGATGCCAGGCGGGAGCAAACAGAAAGGTCACCCCAGCCGTGCCGATCGCCTCGACCACGGTGGCCAGGGGAGCCTTCAACTCCAGACCGAGACCCTCAAGCACGTCGGCAGAACCGACCTTGCCGCTGGCACTGCGGTTGCCGTGTTTAGCGACGGACACACCACAGGCAGCAGCGGTGAACGCCACGGCAGTGGAGATGTTGAAGGTGTCGGCGCCATCACCACCTGTTCCACAGGTATCCACCATGGACAGAGACGGCCGTGCGCATGGCAGCGGACAGGCCTCCCGCAGAACCGACGCCATGGCTGCGAGCTCCTCAGCCACCATCCCCTTGGCGCGCAATGCAGCCAAGAAGGCACCCGTCTGAACAGGAGTGAGCGTTTCGGCCAGCCAGGCGTGCATTAAGGCTGTCGCCTGCTCCGGTTGCAGGTGGTCTCCCTGAATGACCCTCTCAAGAAGATCGGACCACGAGACAGAAGAAGAGGTCATCGAGGGGTGAAGACAAAAAAACCCGGGTGCGAAGCACGCCGGGCTGGGTGATGGGGACGACCCCACTATCACTCGGGCCGACCGATCCAGGCCAGCCCCAAAGGTGACGCAACGCCGGGCGTCCCTCTAGGCGATGCCAAAACCCCACAGAGCGGCATGATTCCGAGCCCTCAAAGCTGGGTCTGCTGATCAGGAGCGTCGGCTTCCTAAGTTGGCCGTCCCCTCAGTGGCTCATGGCGACGCTCCGCCTCGATTTAATCGGCCGCTATTTGAGGCCGCATCGCAAGACCGTGCTGATCGGGGCGTTGGCGCTGGTGGTGGTGAACATCCTCAGCGTGACGATCCCGATGGAAGTCCGTCGCGTCATCGACGAACTGCAGGAGGGGTTTTCCTATGCGGGCATCCTTCAACAGGCCGGCTGGATCGTCCTCCTGGCCACGACCATGGGCATCATTCGCCTGATCTCACGGCAGCTGGTCTTCGGGGTGGGACGCCAAGTGGAGGTCGAACTGCGTCAGCGCCTGTTTGATCACATGCTGCGCCAGGAACCGGCGTGGGTGCAGACCACTGGCAGTGGTGAAGTCATCAGCCGAGCGACGAGCGACGTCGAGAACATCCGCCGGCTGCTTGGGTTCGCCGTCCTCAGCCTGACCAACACACTGCTGGCCTATGCCCTGACCCTGCCGGCGATGCTCGCCATCGACCCAGCGCTCACTCTGGCTGCCATCGGTTTATATCCCCTGATGCTGGGCACTGTCCGTCTATTCGGCGGGCGAATGATGCGTCAACAGCGCAAACAACAGGAAGCCCTCTCTGGCCTAAGCGAACTGATTCAGGAAGACCTGTCCGGAATTGGCGCGATCAAGATCTACGGGCAGGAAGCAGCCGAACTCAACGCCTTCAGCGACTGCAATCGCCGCTATCGCGACAGCGCGATTCAACTGGCTCGCACACGCAGCACCCTGTTTCCCTTGCTGGAGGGGATCTCCTCCATTTCGCTGTTGCTGCTCCTGGCTCTGGGGAGCGGCAAGCTCGAGGCCGGCGATCTGACCATCGGTGGCCTGGTCGCCCTCATTCTCTATGTGGAGCGGCTGGTCTTCCCAACGGCACTACTGGGCTTCACTCTCAACACCTTCCAGACCGGTCAGGTGAGTCTTGAGCGGGTGGAGCAGCTGCTGCAACGGCAACCAGTCATCACCGATGACAAGGCCACAGCCCACCCCAGAGATGGTTACGTCAAGCGCGGTCGCATTGAGGCCAGAGGCCTCAGCGTCCGCTACGAGGGCGCGGACCGGGACACCCTTCACAACCTGAGCTTCACGATTGAAGCTGGTGAGTTGGTTGCGGTGGTCGGCGCGGTCGGATGCGGCAAAACAACGTTGGCGCGCACCTTCGGTCGCATGATTCCTGTGGCGGAACACCAGCTGTTCCTCGATGGCATCGACATCAACCATCTGCCGCTGAGTGAGCTTCGCGAGGACATCGCGATGGTTCCTCAGGAAGGGTTTCTGTTTACCAATACCCTTGCGGACAACCTGCGCTACGGCGAACCCGATGCCGATCTCAGTCGGGTGGAACAGGCCGCCGAGCAGGCGCGTTTGATCGATGACATCAAGGGATTCCCAGATGGGTTCGACACCCTCGTGGGCGAACGCGGAATCACCCTGAGCGGGGGCCAGCGACAACGCACGGCCCTGGGGCGCGCCCTGCTGGTGACGGCTCCGGTGTTGGTGCTGGATGACGCACTCGCCAGTGTCGACAACAACACCGCGGCATCGATCCTCGACTCGATCCGTGCCCAGGACGGGCGCACCATCGTGATGATCAGCCACCAGCTTTCTGCAGCCGCCGCCTGCGACAGGATTCTTGTGATGGACCAGGGACGTCTGGTGCAGCAGGGGCACCATCGCGACCTGATCCAGCAACCGGGCGTCTACCGGCGCCTCTGGGAGCGCGAACAAGCCGCCGATCAACTCAACGCGATCGCTTCCTGAAGAGTTCTCTTCGGTTTAATCCAAACCAGCTCGCCACGGCTTAGCTGAAAGGGACCGACGTGATCTCATGACCAGCGGCACTCCCTTTGCCGTGCGATGCACGCTCACTTTTGGTGATATCTACGGGCAGGTTCTGGCTTGGATGGCCGTGATTTTTGTGAGCCTTGCCTCCGGGTTGGCTTTGATGGGCTCCTCGCGGCCTTTGTATGCCCTGGTTGGCGTGGGCTTGATCCTTGTCCTGAGCCTTCCCTTTCTGCTGTTCGCTTTCGTCACCACGCTTCTGAATCACATTCAGCTGGAGCCCAAAGGATCAGCGGACACAGCAGCTTCCTAGGATTGATCGAACGTCAGACCTTGCATGTTCGCCAACTGGTTGTCCCCTCAACAGAACAACCAAACAGAGGAGCGCCATGCCGTGCTTGGCAGCCTGCTTCGCCTTCCCTTGCTTGACGATCAGGAAGAAGCGATCTTTGCCTGCGGCTGCTTCTGGGGTGCGGAAAAGGGCTTCTGGAGACTGCCGGGTGTCGTGACAACAGCCGTTGGCTATGCGGGAGGTCAGGTGGACCAACCCAGCTACAACCAGGTCTGTTCCGGACGAACCGGTCACACCGAAGTCGTGCGGGTGGTCTGGAGTTCACCGGCGATCGATTTCAGCGATCTGCTCAAGCTGTTCTGGGAATGCCACGACCCCACCCAGGGCGATCGCCAGGGCAATGACCGTGGCAGCCAATACCGCTCAGCGATCTACACGACCACTGATCGTCAGCTGGAACTAGCCCGAGCGAGCAAGGCCGCTTATCAGGTCGATCTGTCGTCCGCTGGATTTGGTCCGATCACCACCGAAATCAAAGCCGATCAGACCTTCCACTACGCCGAGAGTTATCACCAGCAGTACCTGGCCAAACCGGGCAGCCGTCCCTACTGCTCGGCGATGCCCACCCGGGTCCCCCTTCAAGCCTTCCCAGGCAGTGCATTCAAACTTCCAGCCCAGGTCTGGAGCCACTACGACTGGAGTGTCGATCACTGTGTGCTGCGTGGGGACAACGCACCCATCACTCTGAACTGATGCCGGACAAGCTGAGTGATCGCCAGGTGTTGTTGGCCATCCTGTTGACCCTGGCGATCGTCTTCGGTCTGATTTTCAGCCTGCGTGATGCAGCCGAGCAGCGCACACCTCCGCTGCTATGGCGGGATCCACCGGCGCAACCCGCACAACCGTTGCAGATCTGACCACCGGCAGGGGTGACAGTGCCACAAAGGTGGCAATCTGACGCTGATTCTCGGTGCGGAGCCCCTGGATTTTCATGGCCTCCCGCGACCCCGGTGAGCCACGGCAATTGCACCCTCTTCCCAAGGGGCTGGTGGAGGTTTACGGCCTGATCGCCGTTCTGGTGGTGCTGATTCCGGAATGGATCGCCGATGGGACCCTGACCCTGGGAGGACGGGCCGTCCGGAATCCCCTGCCGATGCGTGGCCCGGCATGGAAGGCCATCCCCGAGTTGCAACTCGCGGCGCTTTCGTTAGCTGAACTGCGGGGATTGGCCGCACGCATGCGATTGCTCGGCTATGCCTCCGACTGCAGAGACAGGCTGACGCGACGGCTGTTGCGCCGGATGCAACGGCGCTGGCTGCTTCGCCGGAATGCACTGTGATAACTTGATTCTGACGGGGCGTAGCGCAGCTTGGTAGCGCACCACTTTGGGGTAGTGGGGGTCGTGGGTTCAAATCCCGCCGCTCCGATCCTTCCAGTCCTTGTCACCCCAGATGCAGAGCGTTCCAGTGATGGAGCGCTCTTTTTTTTTGGTCCACTGCAGCGAGGTGAATCAGCCCATATCCAGGAGGTAATGCACCACGGCAATGCGTTTCTCGGGTTCAATCACGCCATTCCCCGGGACCCCCACAAGGGCTGCAGGGACGCGATGGATCCGCGTCAGCGACTTCATCTCGTAGGTCGCCCCCGACCGGGGACCACCGCATCGACTTTGGTCCCACACGTCAGGGGCATGGCCCTTGTAGTGGCCAACGATCTGCCCCAAATGCGCGAACCAATTGGTCTCGATCTGACAGCAAACAATCGCCAAACATTCATCAAACTCCTCGGAGGACAGCTGATTGCCGTCATCGCGAACAGCACGCTCGTCCATGCCGAGGACCATGTCCTCCAGAGCACTTTCCCCCCAGTAGCGCCAACAGCGGACATTGATCGATAACAACTGCATGGAGGGAAGAGCCGCGTTGAAACCAACGGCGGGATAACCACTCCACAGTCATCACAAGACCAGGCTCTGTCGAGCGGTGCAACGGCAACTGCAACACGACCGACGGAGGAGTTGCGGCTAATGGTCGGGCAGGGACGCCTCCGACGGCAACGTGCACCAGGCCTCAAGTTCAACGGTTTGCCCGCATTGAGGACAGTGTCGGCTTTGTTCAGGCAGCTTGCTCAAGGGAACCCACTTGGAGTTCCCCTTGCCTTCAAAGCCACAACGCTCGCAGTGGATTAAGTACTCAGACACAACACACAAGCAGCGAACAAACTCAAAGCACGTCTAGAGACAGAAACGCATCATCAACCTGCCGCATCTGCTCATCATCATCATGAAAAGAGCAGCAATACAGAAGATTCACAATGCGGCCGACATCAAGATCTCGATCACCGACATCCTTCCAAAGACGTGTCGTCAGCTCCTTATCATCCAGCACAAACTGGGCCAACACCAGATCGCGAACAACGGAAAAATAGGATTGACGATCATTCCTGAGGCGACACTCTTCCGCTGCACCCGTCGACATCAGAAGCGGAAGTTTCTCAGAGGAGCGCTGTGTTGTGGCCATAATCGTGCCAGCGAAGAACAACAAGTGATCAGCTCAGCTTGTTCAATAGATCAAGCTTCTGAATCCATGTCCTACCCCCGGAACCCCTTCCTGTAACTAGGTACTTAACCATTCCACAACACAAAACCATTCCCAGCCCCGCTGATTGGGGATCGATCCAATCACCACAACCGCCATGGATTCAGAGGTTCAGCAGTTCATCATCCAACAACTGCTGGTGATCATCCTTCCTGTGGGAACGCTCTTCGCGCTCTGGATCTGGATGCTGACGCTCCAGCGCAACAACCGCTGAGGACTTGTGCAGCAAAAAACAGGGCACAGCACTGCGTCGATGGCGCTCCCGAGGATCCACGCCGTTACGCCATGGCGTGAACAACAAAAAATTTCCCGCCACCAATCCGGCGGTGACGATGACGGCTGCGAGCTGTTCCAGGGTTTCCACGGCTGGTCAACAACGGAGCGGGTCGGACCGAGATCCACACTGCAATGTCACGCTGGCACAGGGCACAGCCAGTCGGATCGATGCGGCGATCCCATGTGACGTTGTCTCTCATCGCGGCAACCGCTTGGCCTTGGCGACTTAGGAACGGAAGCCGCTGCTGATCGGAACTCATGGCGCTTCTCTGGGAGAACCTCTCCAGCCAGTTGGACAGTGTGCGTGCGTCCACGTCATCGACACCGGCGGTGACGAGCAGCGATGCCACGTTTGATGGCACCAAAACACGTCAGCAACGCCTGGAAACAGCCCTTGCCGCGGCCCAAAAAGCTGGAAATACGGTGATGGTCCAATCCTTAACCGCTGTGCTGGAGGGACGGGAGCCCCAACTGGACCTGCCGCGTTTTCCGGACGGAATCGAGCTCAACTGAGCGGTTTACGGCGCCTCAGCCACACAAAGGTCGCCGAGGGCCGCCAGTCGCGACTGAAGCGCTGACCAGTTGAAACTTCTCGGATCACTGCGCTCGCCACCAATGTCCACATGGCGATGGGTGGTGATCGCCGCTGGCGGGAGATTGAAGGTTTTGATCCACTCGGACAGCACCAAAGCCATCGCGTCGTACTGCTGCTGGGTGTATCCGCTGTGGGACCTGTTGCTGTTGGCTCCTGACCAGGGCGTTTCGAGGCTCAGGTGCAAGGCGAAGTTATTCACGGATCCGTCGATCAGCTTGTTGGTGATGGCCCATTCCCCCAGAAAGGCGGAATAGCCGGCCCCGTAGGCCCGCTTAGTGGGAGGGACCAGATCAAGGACCTCGCCGTTGAGACCAATCAGCGTGTGGTAACTGACCTGGTCCTCGTCCCGAGGATGTGGCGTCAGGAACGTATTGACCGCCGAATTCATCGAATAAACCGTCTCATGCAGCACAACCACCCGTGGTGTGGTGTCCAAGGCTTGGCCGAAGGCATCTTCGGCGTGGCGCTCACCGAAGTTGGTGGGATCGATCGGGACCGTTGCTCTCCAAGAGGATTCGCGACGCAACAGTGATTCGAGGCGTCGGCGCACAGCAGGGTCGACACCGGAACACTGACGCGTGAGGGGCGACGACCAGCTTCGGGCCAAGGGGGGTTGAGGGGAGGACCCCATGGGCTCCACTGGCTTGGACTGGCCACGGTCACGACTGACCTGGTCGAGCAGCTCCAGCAGCGACGTCCGTCCATCGGCCTGCAGCGGGGGACCGCTGCTGCCGGACAACACGATCACCGCAGCCATCGACAGCACCGTGGCCGCGATCATCCCGCCCGCCGCCTTCGGGTGACGGCGGCATCGCTGCCAGACAGAGCGAAGGGTTCGATTCAGAGGAATTCGAACCATCGATCGCGAAGCTCACGCTGTTGCACTGACGCCCCAGGGTCCCAACTGAGCTGCCAATGGTCCACCCCGGCCACCGGGGAAAGTGACGTCTCCGCCAGACGACCCCGTCGGGCATAGGTGATGCGGGACGTTGCACGATCACCCAGCAGCCCAGGAAGGTCCTCACTGCAGCGCAGACGCAACCCCTCAATCGCGATCAACTCATCGCCGACCACCAGCTGCGCTGCTTGACCGGGACTGGCAGCCGCAACCCTGGTGATCACAAGGCTCCCCTGCTCAGCCGTCACGGTCAGGCCATGGTGTGGATCCTTGCTGGGCACAGACACCAGATCCAACCCCAACATCGCTGCACACGCACGGATCGGCAGCGCATCGGGGTGATCCAGCCATTCCGTCAGCGCGTCAGCCAACGCCGGATCGATCGGACGAATCCAGCCCAGGATGTCGTCACGGCTGTAGCCGCGACCACTGACGCCATGACTGGACCAGAGACCACGCAACACCGTGGCCAGCGAGGAGCCCGACGCCCGCAGTCGCACATCCAGACAGAACGCCGTTGCAGCGCCCAGGCCGTAGTAACTGACCTGGTCATCGCGGGAAGCAGGAGTGGCCTTGTACAGCTTCACCCAGGCTTCGCGGGCACTCGAGGCCAGGGACTGAATCTGACGACCGGGGGTGAGCAACACCCTGGACAGGTCATCGCCCAGGTCTTTCAGCAGGGTGCGTCGGTCACTGCAACCGGCCAGAAGCGGAAAGGTGAGGTCGTAGTAACTGGTGATCCCCTCGGCGAACCAAAGCCCCTCACTGACCACGGCAGAGCCGTAGTCATACGGCCTGTACTCAACGGGTCGTAACCGGCGCACGTTCCATTGGTGGAGATATTCGTGGCCAATCAGTTGCAGCAGCTTGCGATAACCATTCGGGGTGTGCACCTCGGTCCGGGTGTAGTGCAGAACACTGCTGTGGTCATGCTCCAGACCGCCATAACCGCGCTCCAGCAGCTGAATCACCAGCTGATAGCGATGGCCAGCCGGAGGAACCGTGCCCATCAAGCGACAGGTGGCGGCACAGATCGCCTCCACATCCTTCTGAAACGTGGCAGGCCATTGCGTCGGCGGAGCATCAATCAGAACCAGCTCATGGGCCTGGCCCTCGACCGTGAATGCTGTGGAGGGAAATGGACCGGCATGCACCGGACTGTCGATCAGGGCATCGAGATCGGCGGCGATCCACCCCGCAGCCGATGACTCGAGGGGGACATGCACCTGCCAGTGGTCAGGAGCCAGAACGCTGAGCGCGTGGGTGGTCCAACGGCAACCATCGAGCTCCATCACCAACCCCGCCAGACATAGCGAAGCCAGATCAGGATCGATGTAGCAGGTGCGAACGGTGAGATCCCTGGCCGTCACCTTGTACTCAAGGGTCAGAGGCTCGAGCTGATCCAGATCAGCAAGCCAACGCGATGGAGCGAGGCGACGCAGCGGCACCGGCGTTGAACCAGCGGACAACCGCAGGCTGTGCAAGTGCTGGACGTGGTCTCTGACGGTGTACGAGCCAGGGGTCCAGACAGGGAGCTGCAGCATCTGGCGCTGCGTGGTCGGTTGCCACCTCAGCCGGACGCCAATGGTCTGAGACTGCGGCTGGCGCAGATCGAGTTCAACCTTGACGGGTGAAGACAACTCAGATCGATTCAACGGTGACCTGGGCCGTTTGGAGGCCGCTGGACTTCAGTGCCTCCATGGCGTTCAAAACGGCGTAACGCCGGGTCAACTTTTGAAGGCGGGAGGCCAAGCCGGGTTGCAGGCTGATCCGTTGCAGATCACCAATCATCGAAATCGCACCAGTCGCCGACGCTCGCCAGCCCAAGGGGCGCTGATCGGGACGCTCAGCCAGCAAATCGACCGGACAAGAGTCCCCTTCGAAGGAGGTCAGGTCCGCGTGGTGACTGACCTGGAAGCCCTCATCCAGCAGAGCTGCTTCCAGCAGATCCAGGCGGGTGAAGACGGTCGGCAGGATGGAGAGATGGGACATAAACCGGATGCCCGCTTTTTCAGACCCTAGCGATCATCAAGCCGCTGACCAGGCCTTGTTGCAGCCTCCGCTGCAGAACACCCCAAAAGCTCCAATCACACCGCCGCTGCGGCTGGGGGTGATGGCCTCCGGCAACGGCAGCAACTTCGAAGCCCTGGCATTGGCGATCAAGGCAGGAACCCTCCACGCCGACATCGTTCTCCTGATCGTGAACAACCCCGGGTGTGGCGCCGTTGCTCGGGCAGAACGGCTTGGGATTCCGTACAGCGTTGTGGACCACAGACACTGGACACGCCGCGAAGACCTCGATCAGGAATTGGTCCGCACCTTCCGCGCCGTCGACGTGGAGGCCGTGGTGATGGCGGGATGGATGCGCATCGTCACCCCTGTTCTGATTCAGGCCTACGCCGATCGGCTGCTGAACATTCACCCGTCGCTGCTGCCCAGCTTCCGGGGCCTGGATGCCATCGGCCAAGCCTTGAGCGCAGGCGTCCAGATCAGTGGCTGCACCGTTCACCTGGTCACCGAAGAGCTGGATGCAGGGCCAATCGTGGCCCAGGCGGCCGTTCCGGTACTGGAGAGCGATGACCATGACAGCCTCGCCGCACGGATCCACCGCCAAGAGCACCGGCTTTTGCCCCATGCGGTTCAGCTGGCGGCCTCACGCTGGACTCAGGGATAGAACGACTGCAGAGGCAGACCGGTTTCCGGCTTCAATCCAGCCATCAGATTGAGACATTGCACCCCCTGGCCGGCCTGTCCCTTGATCAGGTTGTCGATGGCACTCATCAGCACCAGCTGACCGGTGCGCGTGTCCACCTGAACGGAAAGCTGCGCCTTGTTGGTGTGCCGAGCCCACTTGGTGGCTGGATAGGTGCCCACGGGGAGCACCGACACGCAGGGGTGATGGCGATAGACCGCATTGAGCACTGTGGTGCAGTCGTCGGCGGTGAGACCGGGGTCCCGCAGCCGTGCGTAGACCGTCGACAGCAATCCCCGCACCATGGGCACCAGATGCGGAGTGAACTGCAACTGCACGGATTGTCCGGCCACCTCCGTCGCCATCTGCTCAATTTCGGAGGTGTGGCGGTGACCCACAACGCCATAGGGAGCAATCGACTCGGAGGCTTCGGCCAGCAACATCGCCTCCTTTGGCACCCGCCCACCGCCTGAGGTTCCGGTTTTGGCGTCAATGATGATCCCGTCCGTTTCGATCAATCCCTGCTTGAGGAATGGCAACAGGGGCAAGAGGCTGGCCGTTGGAAAACAGCCGGGGGCTGCCACCAGGGATGCCTCGGCAATGGCGGGACCCTGCCACTCAGGCAAGCCATACACAGCGGTCCGACAAAGCTCGGCATCACTGCGATTGAGTGCCTGGGCTTCCTGGGCGTACACCTTGCTCCACTGCTCCAGGGAGCGGTAGCGGAAATCGGCGGAGAGGTCGACGACACGGACTCCCCGCTCGATGAGCGCAGGGGCGAGACGGGCCGCCACGCCGTTGGGAAGGCTGAGCACAGCGAAATCTGCCGCAGCCGCAATGCGATCGGGATCCGCCGACTCCACCAGGGGGTCGTCGGGAAGGGGGAGAAACGGACAGAGGGAACTCCAACGCTGGCCAGCGCTGCGCTCGCCCCCCAGGAAGGTGACCGTCAGCGCCGGATGATCCAGCAGCAAACGCAGCGTCTGCAGGCCGCCGTATCCCGAAGCGCCGATCACGGCAACCCGCGAGGCCGTGGGGTTGACCAATTGGCTCATGGAAGGCGAGGAGCTGCTTTGCATGAGCTTGCTCAGGCGTCAGCCGAAATTACTAGGTATCGATAATGACAAGACACACCTTCGCGACTGGACCCCTGACAACCAGCACCGCCGAACGCATTCGCTTCGACTCCATCCCCGATGCCCTGGCAGCGATCCGCAACGGTGCGTGCGTTGTGGTGGTCGATGACGAGCAGCGGGAAAACGAGGGAGATCTGATCTGCGCCGCGCAATTCGCGACGCCCGAAGCCATCAACTTCATGGCCACCGAGGCCAGGGGCCTGATCTGCCTGGCGATGGAGGGAGAACGGCTCGATGAACTGGATCTGCCGTTGATGGTGGATCGCAACACCGACGCCAACGAAACAGCGTTCACCGTCAGCATTGATGCCGGCTTGGAACACGGCGTCAGCACAGGAATCTCCGCGGAAGATCGCGCCCGGACGATCCAGGTGGCTCTGAATCCATCCACCCGACCGGCAGAGCTGCGTCGGCCCGGGCACATCTTTCCCCTGCGAGCTCGCAAGGGTGGTGTCCTCAAACGGGCCGGCCACACTGAAGCCGCGGTTGATCTATCCCAACTCGCCGGACTCACAGCAGCGGGCGTGATCTGTGAGATTCAGAACACGGATGGATCGATGGCGCGCCTTCCAGAACTGCGGCGCTACGCGGATCAATGGGGATTGATGTTGATCAGCATTGCGGATCTGATCCGCTACCGGCTGGACAACGAACGCTTCATCGAACGACTGGCCCACGCTGAGCTTCCGAGCCAGTTCGGCCAATTTCAGGCGATTGGCTATCGCAATGCTTTGGACGGGTCCGAACACGTTGCCCTGGTGAAAGGAGATCCTGCGGCACTCCAGGAGCCGGTGCTGGTGCGGATGCACTCCGAATGCCTGACTGGCGATGCGTTCGGTTCCCTGCGCTGCGACTGTCGCCCTCAGCTGGAGGCCGCCCTCAGCCGCATTGAACAGGAAGGAGAAGGCGTGGTGGTGTATCTCCGCCAAGAGGGCCGAGGCATTGGTCTGATTAACAAACTCAAGGCCTACAGCCTTCAAGATGGCGGGTTAGACACCGTGGAAGCCAACGAAAAGTTGGGCTTCCCCGCAGACCTGCGCAATTACGGCGTTGGCGCTCAGATCCTCACCGATCTCGGCATCCATCGCCTCCGCCTGCTCACCAACAACCCGCGCAAGATCGCCGGGCTTGGTGGCTATGGCCTTGAGGTGGTCGAGCGCGTCCCACTGGAAATCAATGCTGGCGATCACAACGCCGACTATCTGGCCGCCAAACGGGACAAACTCGGTCATCTCTTCAGCGAAGCCACCCCGTGTTGCGTCTTGGCACTGTCCGTCCAGGCGGACAGTGACGACCTGCCCCGCTGGCGCCGTGAGGTTGAACGCCTGGCCCAGGAGCACGGCATCCATCTCGATGCCTTGCATGCGCCAAGAATTCTCGCCCTATGGGAGCGACCGCAATTTGTCTGGAAACTCAGCCCCGCGGACGCCAATCCAGAACCGCTGCTCCGGGCCCTCGCCTCGTGGACGGATGTGTTGAGGATCGGCTGGATGCGAACCCCATCGGAACAGATGGCCCTGCATCCAACCCAGACCCTCGACCGGCTGGAACGAAACCTGGCTCAGCTCAAGACCACGACTCAGGAGGAGGAACTGCTGAAAGCCAGCCCCTCCCTAGTGCACTGGTCCTGATCCGGGATCAGCTGTCCTGGATGGTGACCTTGTTGATCCGGGAGCCGTTGGAGAGCTTCAGGACAACATCCATGTTTCCGGTCAGACCGAACACGGTGTGCACCCCATCGAGATGGGGCTGTGCCTCGTGGCAGATATAGAACTGCGAACCACCGGTGTTGCGACCGGCGTGGGCCATGGCCAGGGTTCCGGCTTGGTGCTTCTGACTGTTGATCTCACAGTCGATCTGATAACCGGGGCCACCGGTTCCGGCCATGCCACGGGCGCCATCGCGGCTGTTGGGGCAGCCTCCTTGGGCCATGAATCCCGGGATGACGCGGTGAAACGCGAGTCCGTCGTAAAAGCCATCCTTGGCCAGCTTGACGAAATTGGCCACGGTGTTGGGCGCGTCGGCCTCGAACAGCTCGAGCTCAATCAGGCCTGCCTCGGTGTCCATCAAGGCCTTGGTCATGGGACGCGAGCAAAACTGGAGTGTAAGTACAGAGGATTAGATCGAGGACATGGGCGAACTCCAGAACGCGCGGGTCGGTGTGATCGGCGGCAGTGGCCTGTACGCCATCCGCGGGCTGGACAACGTGTCAGAACACCAAGTCGACACCCCTTTCGGCGCCCCCTCCGACCTGCTGCGGATGGGAACGCTCAATGGCATGGACACGGTGTTTCTGGCGCGCCATGGCCAGCACCACCATCTGCTGCCCAGCGAAGTGCCCTACCGAGCCAATATCTGGGCGATGCGGCAGCTCGGGGTGCGTTGGCTGGTCTCCGTGTCCGCCGTTGGATCCCTGCAGGAAGAGCTTCGCCCAAGGGACATGGTGGTGCCGGATCAGTTCATCGATCGCACCCATCAGCGACCGCAGAGTTTCTTCGGGCAGGGCTGCGTGGCCCATGTGAGCCTCGCTGACCCGTTCTGCCCAGTGCTGAGCCGTCTCGTTGCGGACTCAGCCGAGGCAGCACTACCCGACGGCCACCGCCTGCACCGCGGAGGGACCTACCTATGCATGGAGGGTCCGGCCTTTTCCACCCGAGCCGAAAGCGAGCTGTACCGCAGCTGGAATTGCTCAGTGATTGGCATGACCAACCACACCGAGGCCAGGTTGGCCCGAGAAGCGGAACTGGCCTATGCCTCGCTGAGCATGGTCACCGACTACGACTGTTGGCACAGCGACCACGACGCCGTGAGCGTTGAGATGGTGATTGGCAACCTCCAGGCCAATGCCACAGCCACCGAACCCATCCTCCATGGACTGATGGGCCGTCTGAAGGCGGAGCGTCCGCCATCAGACGCCCACACAGCATTGGCCTCCGCCCTGATCACACCCAAAGACGCCGTTCCGGCCGAGACCCGGCAACGGCTCGACCTGCTGACCACGCCGTACTGGGGCGCGTGGTCTCAGGGCGACGCCAGCTGAGCGCCGCAGCTCTGCAGGGCGGCACGCAATTGATTGCGATGTCGCTCCAGGCAGGCCTGGGCCTCCGCTCGATCCAACGATGCTGCGGCCATGAGCAAGGCGAGCTTCACAGAGCCTCCGCTCTGTTCGAGGACAGCCAGGCCCCGTTCCCGATCCAGACCGGCCAGATCGCGAAGAATGCGCAGGGATCGATCGACCAGCTTGCTGTTGCTGGCGGAGACATCGACCATGCGATTGCCGTACACCTTCCCCAAGCCCACCATCACGGACGTGGAGATGATGTTGAGGGCCATCTTGGTAGCGGTTCCGGCCTTCAGCCGCGTCGAACCGGTGAGGAGTTCCGGGCCGGTCAGCAGTCGGATGTCGATGTCACAGGGCAGCGGGGCCTGGTCTGCAGGAACACAGGCCATGGCAATCGCCAAGGCGCCAAGGCGTTGGGCATGCTGCAAAGCCCCAATGACGTAAGGGGTTGTCCCACCGGCAGCAATACCGATCAGACAATCGGCGGACGACAGCCCTCGCTCGGACAGATCGCGACGACCGGCCTCCTCGAGGTCCTCAAGACCCT
The DNA here is from genome assembly GCA_049619435.1 of Synechococcus sp. GTDB lineage: Bacteria > Cyanobacteriota > Cyanobacteriia > PCC-6307 > Cyanobiaceae > Parasynechococcus. Next base: position 25,073 of record JBMZMY010000002.1, on the reverse strand, counting down.
CGGAACTGCGCAGCAGGGCCGGTGCACCACCGGCCAGAAGACCCTGCACCATCTCTGGATCACTGCAGAAGGTCGGTGGACATTCGGCCGCATCCAGCACGCCGAGACGACCGGACGTACCAGCTCCGAGATAAAACAGCCTGCCGCCCCCCTGGAGACGCTCCGTGATCGCTGTCACAGCGGCGGTGAGCTGGGCAGACGCCGCAGCGACAGCCTGTTGAGGGCGCAGATCCTCGGTGACGAACAGCTCCACCAGATCAGCCGTAGGCAGCTGGTCCAGCTCCCGGCTGCGCGGGTTGGCCTGCTCGGTCATCAGGTGGCCGCGGTCGGCCGATGGTTGGAGGTCGGGATCAAATCCAGCCATCGGGTTCAGAGCAGACCTTCAAGACGCTGACGCAACGCATCGAGCTCGGAGGACTCCGATGCACCGTCGGGAGCCTGGGCCGGAGCGACCGGGTCGTCCTCTTTCCAGGTGGTGACATCACGGTTGGATTCCGGCGGTGCCATGAACAGACGCTCTTCGTCACTTTCAGGGACAAAGCCAGCCTCGATAAACCGGGCCTCATAGCCGGACTCACGACAGAAGGCCTCGATCTCCTCACGATCCAGCGCTTCGACGGTGGGCACAGGGAAGTCCTGGGCCTCCAGCAAGCCTGCGTATCGCTCGGCGTCGTCGGGATTCTCGAACAGCAGCACCACCGTTTTGCCCGCCATCTCCAGCGAGTGAATGCCTTCGGCGTCACTGCCGGCATCAAAGAGAAGAACGTGGACCTGCATTCACCACCGACGGAGATCTGGAGTCTCTCACTGTTCAGTGGTTCCGAGTTCAGCGGTTCAGATGGCCGCTCCAGCCTCCAGAGCAAGTTCCTGCAGGCGCCGGTACAGCGCACGCTCTGCATCCCCGAGGTCAGCCGGAATCACGACAACAATCTCCACCAGCTGATCACCCAGGCGCCCATCGCACTCCAAGCCCCGGCCGCGCAGACGCAGAAGCCGTCCTGTGGAGGAGCCCGGTGGCACCTGCAGGGTCACAGGACCATCCAAGGTCGGGACCTCCACCGCACATCCCAGAGCTGCATCGGGAGGGAACAGTTCGAGTCGGTAATGAACGCGCAGGCCATCAATGCGCAACCCGTCGTCGGTCATCACCCGCAGATGCAGGAAGTGATCCCGCCCCCCCGGAGCCACACCCTCGAGACGCAGACGCCAACCGTCCCCGGCCAAGGGCGGTGTCTCCAGCTCGATCACCAATCCGTCGGGGAGGGACACCTCCACCGTGGTCCCTTCCAAGGCCTGGTCCGGGGTCAGCATCACCTCGGATTCCAGATCTTCCACCGCACGCACCGGCGGCGGCGGTGGCGGTGCAGCCACAGGGCGTTCGGCCACCGGTGGATCCAGAGGTTCTCCTGCACGGGGACCATCCTCAACCTCACGAGGTCGCGGTGAAACGACCCCAAGAACCACATCGAGGTACTGCTCGAAATCCGGAAATCCCTCGGCAAAAGGATCCAGGCTCGAAGCACCCCGTTGGCTGGTCTCCCAGTCAGCCCGACGCCGCGGGTCGCTGAGAACGGCGTAGGCCTCATTGACGAGCTTGAAGCGTTCCTCCGCAACGGGATCGTTGCCGTTCAGATCGGGATGCCAGCGCCGGGCTTCCCTGCGGAAGGCACGTTTGAGCTGATCTGAATTGCAGTCCGGATCCAGGCCGAGCAACGACCAGTAATCGGGTTCAGCGATAGAAGTCATCGTCCCAGGGATCCGAATCGCGACGACTCATGCCACGGCTGCCAGCTCGGGGGCGCGGGGGCGATCCCCAGGGGTCATCATCCCAATCGTCATCGGCGAAGAGCTCATCCTTGAGCGAGCCGATGGTGCTGCGGATGCCCTGGAACGGGCTGCCATCACCCTGCCGCTCAGCCGCGAGGCGCCGGTTAAGGCCGAACATCGCCTCCTCGAGGCCGCTGACCATGAGGTCCAGCTCCTGCAGGTCATCCTGCGCCAGGCAATCCTGGACATCCCGCAGGGCCATCTCGACAGCCCGTTGCTGGCGTTCCGCTCCATAGGGGCCCAGTTCCAAGGCTGCATCCCGCAACCGTCGTTCGGCCTGCGCCACCAACGTCTGAGCCCGATTACGACGTTCGATCACGGCCCGGCGACGGCGGTCTTCGTCGGAGCGCGCTTCCGCTTCAGCAATCAGCGCCTGTACTTCCTGTTCGTTGAGATTCGAGCCCCCTTGAATGGAAACGGATTGCTTGCGTCCGGTGGTCCGGTCGGTGGCACTGACCTGAAGCAGACCGTTGGCGTCGATGTCGAAGGCCACCTGAACCTGAGGCACACCCCGGGGTGCCGGGGGAATGCCGGACAGCCGGAAACGGCCCAGAGACTTGTTATCTGAAGCCATCTGACGCTCTCCCTGCCAGACGTGAATCTCCACGGAGGACTGATTGGCTTCCGAGGTGCTGAACACATCCGACTGACGCACCGGAATCGCTGTATTGCGGGGAATCAACACCTTCATCAAGCCACCTACGGTCTCCAGACCAAGAGACAAAGGGGTGACGTCATTCAGTAAGAGATCGCGCAGCTCCCCAGTCAGGATTCCGGCCTGAACAGCGGCACCCACCGCCACCACCTCATCGGGATTGACCGACTGGCACGGATCGATTGGAACCAGGGTGCGCACCAACTGCTGCACCATCGGCATCCGGGTGGCTCCACCCACGAGCACGACATCGTCGATGTCATCCGGAGCGAGTCCGGAATCTCGGAGAGCCGCCTGCACCGGGGACAGCAAACGATCCAACAAATCAGGACAAAGGCCTTCGAAGGTGGCCCGATCCAACGTGGTTTCGATGTGCAGGGGGCCGTCTTCTCCGGTCGCGATAAACGGCAGGGAGATCGGAGTGCTCAGAACACCGGACAACTCCTGCTTGGCCTTCTCCGCCGCCTCGGTGAGACGCTGCAGGGCCTGACGATCCCGACGCAGGTCAACGCTGTGCTCCTTCTCAAAGGCATTGGCGAGCCAATCAACGATGCGTTGATCAAAGTCGTTACCGCCGAGTTGAGTGTCGCCGTTGGTGGCTTTGACGTCGAAGACACCATTCGCGATGCGCAGCAGGGAGACGTCAAACGTTCCTCCGCCAAGATCAAAAACCAGCACCCGACGCACGGCGCTGCGGTCGAAGCCATAGGCCAAGGCCGCAGCGGTGGGCTCATTGAGGATGCGCTCAATCGTGAGGCCCGCCAGCCGGCCGGCATCCCGGGTGGCCTGGCGCTGGGCATCGTTGAAATAGGCGGGAACGGTGATGACCGCCGCTTCAACCGGCTCGCCTAGATAGGTGGAGGCGTCATCCACCAGCTTGCGAATGATGCTGGCCACCAGCTCTTCGGGGGCATACTCACGCTCGGTGATCGGGCAGGGCACACGAATCTGACCCTGGTCATTGGCCCGAACGGTGTAGGGCACCGCGAGGCTGCTGTCCTCGAGTTCGTCCCAATCGCGACCAACGAAGCGTTTGAGGTTTGAGAAGGTGTTGCGTGGACTGAGCACAAGCTGGCGCCGGGCCAGCTGCCCCACCACAAGCTCCTGATCTTTGGTGTAGCCGACCACCGAGGGGGTGGTCCGTCCGCCTTCGGTATTGGCGATGACGTGGGGCCGGCCGGCCTCGAGCACAGCAACGACGGAATTGGTTGTCCCGAGGTCGATCCCGACGATCCGGCTCATAACCGCATGCTTTGCAAACCCAAGCTACCGAGGGGATCCATCCCCCCGGTAGCGCCGATCACCGTCGAACAACACAGAGCAAGCAGTCCAGAGCAAGCGGTCCTGAATCGGCGGGTCTCTACGGTTAAGGCCGCTCTCCACAGGGAGAATGTCTCCTCGATCGGACGATCAATATTTGCTCCGACGACGTCCGCCATCGGAACGGTTGGTGGATCAAGGCTTTCAACAGATCGCCGTTGCCCTGGCGTCGGTCGTGGCCGTGGTGCTGCTCTCCATCCTGGTGGTGGTGTTCTGGGGGGCATTGGACTCAATGGGTCAGTACGGGTTCTCCTTCCTGACCACCTCCAACTGGAACCCGGTAGACGATGAATACGGGGCAGGCGCCGCCATCTACGGCACGCTGCTGACGTCATTCTTGGCCCTGCTCGTGGCCGTTCCCCTCGGCGTCGGCACGGCCATCTTCATCACCGAAAACATCATTCCTCGGCGGGTACGGGACACCATCGGGCTGATGGTCGAGCTGCTGGCTGCCATTCCATCGGTGGTCCTCGGCCTGTGGGCCATCCTCGTGATGGAGCCTTTTATTCGTCCGGCTCTGGAGCTGCTTTACACCAAAGAGTGTGCACCGGTTCCGATCGCCTGGGATGGACTGATCAGGCTCGGAAGCTGGACGCTGGAGTTACCGGGTTTCGACATCGTTGCTCCCAACCTGGGTTGCCTCGAGTTCAACCTGTTTGGGCAAAACATCAATCTGCACTGGTTGACCCTGCTCGGCACCATCCCAAAAGGTCGCGGCGTGATTCCAGCCGTTCTGATTCTGATTGTGATGATCCTGCCGATCATCACGGCCATTGCCCGGGATTCCCTCAATCAAGTGCCTGACAAACTCCGACAGGCGGCGTATGGCATTGGAACAACACGCTGGGGAGCGATCGTCAATGTGATCCTTCCCGCCGCCATCTCCGGCATTGTCGGCGGCGTGATGCTGGCCCTTGGCCGTGCCATGGGTGAGACCATGGCTGTCACCATGATCATCGGTAATTCCAACAATTTCAGCTTTTCACTCCTTGCGCCAGGGAACACAATTGCAGCGATGCTGGCGAACCAATTCGGCGAAGCCGATGGCTCCCAGGTGTCATCACTGATGTATGCCGCTTTTGTGCTGATTCTGCTGACGTTGATGGTCAACATCCTTGCTCAGTGGATGGTGAAACGCCTGAGCCTCAAATACTGATCGGAGTGCACAAGATGACAACCACTCCGCTTAAGAGCAAGCCCATTCGAAGCCTGAATTACCGCCCAGGAGCCCTAAGAAACATTGCCAACCGGGGGCTGTCTATTTTAGCGAGCCTGTTCGCCCTGGCCTGCGTTGCTCCGCTTTTGCTTGTCCTGGGCTATGTGGTGATCAAGGGATTCGAAAACCTGAGCATCAGCTTATTTACACTGCTACCGGAGCCACCACCATCGGATGGAGGTGGCATCCGCAATGCCATTGTCGGCACGTTCATCGTCACCCTGATCGCCATGGGAATCGCCATTCCCGTTGGCGTTGGCGGCGGAATCTATCTGGCTGAATTTTCACGTCAAGGAGCTTTCTCGAAATTCATCCGCTTCGGCACGAATGTGCTGTCGGGCGTGCCATCAATTATTGCCGGTGTTTTCATCTACAGCACCGTTGTGTACACCAAGGTCCTCTTCGGAAGCAACTTCAGTGCGATGGCTGGCGGCATGGCTCTGTCGATTCTGATGGTACCGACGGTGATTAAAACAACCGATGAAGGATTAAAGCTGGTTCCGGATGACCTTCGCCGCGCCTCCATGGGTGTTGGAGCATCACGGTTTGTCACCGTCACCCGAGTGACTTTGCCAGCGGCGCTGATGCCCATCGCGACGGGTGTTGTGTTGGCCGTTGCCAGAGCAGCAGGTGAAACAGCACCACTTCTGTTTACAGCGCTGTTTACCTATTTCGAATGGGATGGTGCATTTAACCCAATTGCCAGCATGTCGGTACTGATTTACAACTTCTCGTTGATGCCATCCAATCCACACAACGAGTTGGCATGGGCTGCCTCCTTTGTGTTGGTTGTTCTGATTCTGGGTCTGAACCTTCTGTCGCGCTGGCTGGCGCGTGTTGCCTCCCGTTGACCTGTCTCATTCACCTTCGTCCTCCCCGTCTGTCTGCCATGACAAGCTCCCCCTCCTCGTCCGCCCCAACAGTTTCTGCAGAGACAGCGCCAACGTTGTCTCTGCAGAACGTGACGATCAGCTATGGAAGCTCGGAAGCTGTCAGGAATGTCTATTGCGATATTCCCAAAGGAAAAGTCACGGCATTCATCGGACCATCCGGTTGTGGCAAATCAACCGTGCTGCGCTGCATCAATCGAATGAATGATCTGATTGATGGCTGTTCTCTCAAGGGTCGCGTGCTCTTCGATGGGACCGATCTCTATGCAGCCTCCGTGGATCCGGTCGAAGTGCGTCGCCGGATCGGAATGGTCTTTCAACAACCGAACCCGTTCCCAAAAAGCATCTACGAGAACATCGCCTTTGGAGCCAGAATCAATGGCTACAGCGGCAATATGGACGAACTTGTTGAACGCTCCCTGCGACAAGCTGCTGTGTGGGATGAGTGCAAAGACAAGCTCAACGAAAGCGGCTATTCACTCTCCGGTGGTCAGCAACAGCGGCTTTGCATCGCCCGAACGATCGCCATTCAGCCCGACGTCATCCTGATGGATGAGCCCTGCTCGGCTCTGGACCCGATCTCCACCTTGAGAATCGAGGAAACCATGCACGAACTCAAGAAGAGCTACACCATCGTGATTGTGACCCACAACATGCAGCAAGCGGTCCGCGTCAGCGACATGACTGCCTTCTTCAACGCTGAAGCCGTTGACAACAGCAGCGGGAAAGTGGGCTACCTCGTTGAATTCAATGAGACCGAGAAATTATTCAACGAACCTCAACAACAAGCCACCCAGGACTACGTGTCGGGGCGCTTCGGCTGACCAGATCGTCTGCAACAACGTCAGCAGCTTCGATCGATCCAACAGGGCAGCGATGCCCTTTTTTCATGCCTGCAAACAGACAAAAAAAAGCCGGTCCAGAGGACCGGGGAAGCGGAGAGGGAGGGATTCGAACCCTCGATAGAGTTGCCCCTATACAGCATTTCCAGTGCTGCGCCTTCGACCACTCGGCCACCTCTCCAGCGGCTGACGTGGGGCAGATGCCAATGTAGCAGGGCGTTTCCGCCTGACCCCATGGGCACCAGCCACAGAGTCACCATTCACTGGCGACAGGCGAACCGCACGATCAGCCACGACGTGCCAGACGGGGACTACATCCTCCAGAGTTTTGAGCAGCAGGGAGACCCCCTCCCGTTCTCCTGCAGAAATGGCTGCTGCACCAGCTGTGCCGTGCGGGTGACGCATGGTGCCCTCGATCAACGGGAAGCGATGGGGCTGTCCCATGAACTGCGCGATCAGGGCTATGGCCTGCTGTGCGTTGCACGGGCGATTGGTCCCCTGGAAGCCGAAACACAAGACGAAGACGAGGTCTACGAGCTGCAATTCGGCCGCCACTTCGGTCGCGGCTCGGTGCGTGCCGGACTGCCCCTGGACGAGGAGTGACGATGGCCGCTTCCCTCACCCAACAGGCTGCTGAGCAAGCCGGTCTGACCCCAGCACAGTGTCAAATGCTGGCCGCTGTTGCTCGCCGTTGTGCGGAGCAGGGGGGCAGCGAACTGATGCGCCATTACGGACGGATTGCCACGATCGAAAGCAAGGGCCGCGCTGGTGATCTCGTCACCAATGCCGACCTGGCCGCTGAAGCCGTCGTGCTCGACGCACTCCGCAAGGACACCCCCGATATTGCCATTCTCGCGGAGGAAAGCGGCAGCACGGGAGAGCAAGACGGGCTGCGTTGGTGCATCGACCCCCTCGACGGAACCACGAATTTCGCCCACGGCTATCCGTTTTTTGCCACGTCGATCGGGCTGACCTACCAACAACAACCGATTCTTGGGGCGATCGCTGTGCCGTTCCTCGAGGAAACCTTCTGGGGTGCCCCCGGCGTTGGTGTGTTCTGCAACGACAAACCAATCAGCACAACCAACTGCAGCAGCCTCAGCGACGCCCTTCTGGTCACAGGCTTTGCTTACGACCGCCACACGCGCCTCGACAACAATTACGCGGAGTTCTGTTGGTTCACCCATCGCACCCACGGGGTGCGCAGAGGCGGAGCAGCGGCGGTCGACCTGGCGTTCGTGGCTGCGGGTCGACAGGATGGTTACTGGGAACGGGGACTTTCACCCTGGGATCTGGCTGCTGGTGTGGCCCTGGTGGATCTGGCCGGAGGACGCATCAGCGGTTACCAAGGGCAACCCTTTGATCTCACCAGCGGCCGAGTGGTTGCCGCCAATCCAGCCCTGCACAGCTTGATGATTCAGGAACTGGGACAGATTCAACCGCTGCGTGGCTCAGATTTCGGCGCCCCAGAGATCACGGCCATGGGATCCTGAGTCGAGTCTGAAACCCCGCAGATGGCGCTGCAACCAGCAGCTGGTGCCAGGGATCTCAATCCCCGGCAGGTCGAAAACAACCGCCTGTTGAGCGAAAAGCTGGCAGCGGTGTATCGCCAGTGGGGTTACGACGAGGTCTCTCCACCACGGGTGGAACGCCTCGACACCTTGCAGGCGGGCGGTGCCATTGCCAGTGGCGACGTGGTGCGCCTGGTGGCTGATGAGCCCCTGGGACTTCGCCCTGAAATGACGGCCTCCATCGCCAGGGCCGCCTGCACCCGCCTGGCTTCGCGTCCGCGCCCATTGCGGCTCTGGGCTTCCGGCACGGTCTTCCAAAGCCGCGTCGCCGATGAAGGTGGACTGTGTATTGAAGAAAATCTCCAAAGCGGCGTCGAGCTCTTTGGCGTGCCGGGGATCGCGGCAGAGATGGAATTGCTGTCCCTGCTGTTGCGTTCCATCGCCACGCTTGATCTGCGTGCCAACCATCAGCCGCGGCTCCTGCTCGGACATACCCATCTGATGGATCTGGTGCTCGAGGCCATCGCCCCAGAGCAACGCCAGCAGGTGCGATCGGCCTTGATTCAATTCGACCGCTTGACGCTGGAAACCCTGGACATCTCCAGCACTGAGAGAGCCAAACTGCTGGATGTGCTCGACAGCCGCGGGGAACCGTCGCGGATGCTGGACAAGCTGAAAGCGTTGTATGGCGACCAGCCGGTGTTCGACTCGCTGGCACGCCTCACTGAGCAGTTGGGGCCCCTGGCACAGGACCTCGGCGTCACGCTGCAGCTGGACCCCACCTTCCAACCCCACTACGAGCTGTACACCGGGCTGGTGTTTCAACTGGTGTGTGCCGGTCACTCCGCGCCCGTGGTGATCGCCCGAGGGGGCCGTTACGACGATCTGGTGCGGCGCTGCGGGGCCTCTGGCCCCAGAGCCGCCGGCGCTGGCTTCAGCCTGGCGATCGATCCAATCCGGGAACTGCTCAGCGAAGACACGCCAGCGGCCGCCCAGGAGCCAACGGTTTTCATCGCCTACAGCCAGCAGAGTTCCCTTGAGGCAGCCTTGCAGCGTCAGCAGCACTGGCACCAACAAGGGCGTCGGGCCTTGATCAGCTTGGAGAGCTTTGCCCAACGCAGTGACGCCGAACGGCATGCGGACAGTGATGGAGCGTCACTGCAGCTGGATTGGCTTGATCTCTAAGATCCGGCCATTCGCTGACTGAATCGCCATGGCTCACACCATCGTCACTGATGTGTGCGAAGGCATTGCCGATTGCGTTGACGCCTGCCCCGTGGCTTGCATCGATCAAGGCAAGGGCAAAAACAAGAAGGGCACCGACTTCTACTGGATCAACTTCGACACCTGCATCGACTGCGGGATCTGCCTGCAGGTGTGTCCTGTTGAGGGAGCGATCCTGGCTGAAGAACGCCCTGAACTGCAGAAAGCCGGCTGACACCGACGGCTGGGTACGGGGACCCCGACACCATTGGTGGTTGAGGAGCAGAGCATCCAATCCCTAGTGTCGGTTTTTTATCGGCGGGCCATGTCGGTGCTGGAAGAGCAGGGTCAGATTCAGATCCACACCGAAAATATTTTTCCGATCATCAAGAAGGCCGTTTATTCCGGTCATGAAGTGTTCCTGCGGGAACTGGTCAGTAACGGTGTTGATGCCATCAGCAAACGGCGGATGGCCGCCATGGCAGGCGATTGCAGCGAGGGCTCTGAGGGACTGATCAATATCCGCATTGATCGCGAGGCCAAGACCCTGACGATCAGCGACAACGGCATCGGCATGAATGCCGATGAAGTGAAGCGATACATCAACCAGGTGGCGTTCTCGAGCGCAGAGGATTTCCTCGAGAAATACAAACAGGAGGATGACGCGATCATCGGCCACTTCGGCCTGGGCTTCTACTCCAGCTTCATGGTTGCCGAACGGGTGGAGCTGGTGACCCGGTCAGCCCGTCCGGACAGCGAAGCCCTGCGCTGGGACTGCGATGGCTCTCCGAACTTCACCCTGAGTGCCGCCGAGCGTGAGGACGCCGGAACCGATGTGATCCTCCATCTGATGGAGGAGGAGCTCGAGTACCTCGAACCGGCGCGGATCAGAACCCTGATCAACACCTACTGCGACTTCATGGCTGTGCCTGTGCAGCTCGAAGGCGAAACGATCAACAAGATGGAGGCCCCCTGGCGGAAGAGCGCCAGAGACCTGAGCGATCAGGACTACATCGACCTCTACAACTATCTCTACCCCTTCCAGGGCGACCCGCTGCTCTGGGTTCACCTCAACACCGACTACCCCTACAACCTGCAGGGCATCCTCTTCTTCCCCAAACAGACCGGCCGTGCCGACTGGGAGAAAGGCGAAATCAAGCTGTACTGCAACCAGGTGTTCGTCAGCGACTCGATCAAGGAGGTGGTGCCCCGCTATCTGCTCCCGCTGCGGGGCGTGATCGACTCCCCCGACATTCCTCTCAATGTGAGCCGCAGCGCACTGCAAACCGACCGCAGGGTGCGTTCCATCGGCAACTTTGTGGCCAAAAAAGTGGCCGACCGGTTGCGGGCCCTGAAAACGGATGACCCCACGGCCTACGCCGAAGCCTGGGAATCCCTGGCTCCGTTCGTGAAGATCGGGGCCATGGAAGACGACAAGTTTGCCGATCAGATCTCCGAACTGATTCTGTTTGGCACCACGGCAGACGCCGGCGATGGGGACAACCCCGATCCGGTCGCAGCTCAAGGCAAGGCATACACCACTCTGGCGGGATACCGCAGCCGCCTCAAGGACGACGGCAAGCAACGCGTGCTGTACAGCACCGATGACGTGGCCCAGGCCGGAGCCCTCAATCTCTGGACCAGCCAGGGTGCCGAGGTGTTGAAACTGGAAACGGTGATCGACACACAGTTCATCCCCTGGCTCGAGCATCGCCATGACGACATCACCTTCCAACGGGTGGATGCCGAACTGGACGACAGCCTCAAGGATGAGCAGAGCGAGCTGACCGACCAGGACGGCAACACCCAGTCCGAAACACTGCGGACCTTGATCAAGGACGCGCTGGCCAATGACAAGGTGACTATCCAGGTGCAGGCACTGAAAACCGATTCCGCACCCCCGGCCATGATTCTGTTGCCGGAGCAGATGCGCCGTCTCAACGATATGGGTGCTCTGATGGAACAACGCTTGCCCGGCTTGCCCGAGCACCACGTGCTGCTGGTCAACCGCCGCCATCCCCTGGTGGAAGGTCTGCTCAAGCTGCAGGCGGGCGGAGTGCTGGTGGGCGCTGGGGAAGCCTCACCCACCCAAACCCTCTCCCAGGACCTGGCCCGTCACCTGTACGACATGGCCCGCCTTGGCGTCGGCGGCATGGAACCCAATGAACTGGCGGGATTCCAGACCCGCAGTTCACAACTGATGGGTGAGTTGATGCAACGTTCGATCTGAACTTGTCAATCGCTTTGATAAGATCGTTGTTTGGATCTGTTGCTCAGTTCCAAACAACCTCAACTCAGTAGGACGTCGTCATGTCTCGGGTGTGTCAGCTCACCGGTACTCGCGCCAACAACGGCATGGCCGTGAGCCATTCCCACATCCGTACCAAGAAGCTCCAGCAGGCCAACCTGCAGCAGCGACGCCTTTGGTGGGCTGAAGGCAAGCGTTGGGTGAACATCCGCGTCACCACCCGTGCCCTGAAAACCATCCAGAAGAAAGGGCTGGGCGCCTATGCCAAGTCCCTCGGCATTAACCTGGCCAAACTCTGACGATTGGTCCCTTGCGCCGGCGTGATCTGCTCCTGAAATCCGGACTTCTTCTCGCTGCGCTTACCCTCACACCCCCGCGGGCCAAGGCTCTCGGGGGTGTTGTTTTGGAGAACGGAACCGACGTTCCGGACTTCAACCTGGAGGGATCAAGCCAACAAGCACCGGATCAGCAGCGCTGGAGACTCAGCGATTTCCGCGGACAATGGCTTGTCCTGTATTTCTACCCCAGGGATTTCACCGGCGGCTGCACCATCGAAGCCAGAGGCTTCGCCAAGCTGCTCAACCGCTATCAAGAGCTCGATGCGGCCGTGGTCGGCATCAGTGCTGACAGCGTCGACGACCACGCCTCGTTCTGTTCGAGTGAAGGGCTGGACTTCCCCCTGCTCTCAGACCCCGACGGTCAGGTGAGCAAAGCCTATGGCTCCTGGATGGCGCCCTACTCGCTCCGCCATACGTTTCTCATCGATCCCCAGGGGAAGCTGAGACAACGCTGGGTTGCGGTTCGACCCAGTGGCCACGCCCAGGAAGTGCTGGATGAGCTGATCAGCCAACGCAACAACACAGCGGTTTGACAAATCCTGCTCAGTCATGAAGGGTGGGTGACATTGCAGGCAGGCGGACTTGATGGTGGCGGGAGAAGGACAGAGCAAATTCATCATCCTGTACCACCGCACACCATTCGACGAAGGCAAAAACGAGCAGGGGGAGCGAATCTGGATTGATCAGAAAAGTCCCAATGGAATTATTCCAACCCTGAGAAATTTGTTTCGTTCCAGTGAGAACGGAACCTGGATTGCCTGGCGACGGGTTGATCAGCTTGATCATGCCGACGATGAAACCATCGCGATGGCTGAACCAGCACCATTCACCCTGAGAAGAATTCCACTCAACGACGAACAGATCTCCAGCTTTTATCACGTCACATCCAAGGAATGTTTTTGGCCGATCCTGCATACATTTCCGACTTATTTCAACGTCAACAATGCTGATTGGGCCATCTTTGAAGATGTCAATCGCCGCTTCGCTGACGCCGCTTGCCGCGAAGCTGCCGATGGCGCAACGGTTTGGGTCCACGATTACAACCTATGGCTTGCACCCGGCTACATCCGCGAGCAGCGTCCAGATCTGAAGATTGCCTTCTTCCACCACACGCCGTTCCCCGGTAACGACGTGCTCGCCATCCTTCCCTGGCGGGAACAGATCCTTGAAAGCCTGCTGTGTTGCGATGTCGTCGGCTTCCACATCCCGCGCTACACGGAAAACTTCGCCCGCGCCGCCAACACGCTGATCGGCGCACGACGCGGCCCCAAAAAGCCTGTCGATCCCAAATTCATCACCGTGGGCACAGCCCTGTCTGAATCGAGCGTCACAGAATGGATGGAACACAACGGGCGACGCGTTCAGTTGCTGAGTTCACCGGTGGGCACCTCCCCCGATGTGATTCAGGAACTCTCCTGGAGTCCCGATGTGGAAAGCCACGGTGAATTGATTGTTCAAGACACCAAAAAAGGGCGGAAATTGATCCTCTCAGCCAGTCGGGTGGACTACACCAAAGGCAATGAAGAGCTCCTGCTGGCATTTGAACGCCTGTTGGAACGTCGCAAGGATCTCCACGGTGAAGTGGTTCTGATGCTGGCCTGTGTGGCAGCAGCCAGTGGCATGAAGATCTACGAGGACACCCAACGCTCAATCGAAGAGATGGCAGGACGGATCAATGGACGGTTCAGCCAGATCGATTGGGTCCCGATCCGATTCTCGACGCGACGCATCCCCTATGAGGAAATGATCGCCTGGTTCTGCCAGGCCGATGTCTGCTGGATCACGCCGCTGCGCGATGGCCTCAACCTGGTGGCCAAGGAATATGCCGCAGCACGAAAGAATCGAGGTGGGGTGCTGGTGCTCTCGGAATTCACCGGTGCATCGGTGGTGCTGGATGGTGCCGTCTTGACCAACCCCTACTCCAACCGGCGCATGGATGAGGCGATTGAACAGGCGCTGGCCATGGATCCAGAGGAACAGCGCGACCGGATGCTGCGGATGACCAATGCCGTTGAGGCCTACACGGTCAAAGATTGGGCCGCAGAGCAGCTGACCGGATTCCCGGAAACCGCAACGTCGGCATGACACGTCGGCTCAGGGGTTGGTTGTGCCTGGCTTGCCTGGCCCTGCTCACCATCGCAACCCTTGGCTGGTCGGCACAGGCCCGGATCGAGGACGTCACTGTGCTGATGCCTGCTCCCTTTGCGGAGTCGACGGCACCACTGGTGCAGCAGTTCAACCAAGACCACAAGGGACGGATTCACCTCACCGTCAGCAGCGGCCCTCGCGACACCGAAGCGATGTCCGATCTGGCCATCAGCAGCCTGATCCTGGGCGACCCCCCTTACGACGCGTTGTTGATCGACGTCACCTGGCTGCCCAAATACGCGGCCGCCGGTTGGCTGGAACCCCTCGATCACGCCTTCAGCAGCGAGGACGAGGCCACCTTGGTCCGAGGTGCAAGGGAAGGCAATCGCTACGACGATCAGCTCTACCGCTGGCCCTTCAATGCCGATGTCGGCTTGCTCTACTGGCGCACCGACTTGATGGACTCGCCGCCACAAACACCGGCGGAGTTGCTGTCGATCAGTCGCCAGCTGATCAGGGAGAACGCCGTCAAGACCGGATTCGTCTGGCAAGGGCGGCAATACGAAGGTCTGAGCTGTGATGCGCTCGAGATCATGCGCGGATTCGGCGGCCGCTGGTTGGCAAGCGATGGCCAGCCGGCCCTGACGTCCGCTGCCGTGTCCCGCGCGGTGAACTGGATGGAGGAGCTGATCCGCAGCGGGGCCAGCCCTCGGGCCGTGACCAATTACGCGGAGACGGAAAGCCTGCAAGCCTTCAAAGCGGGAGATGCCGCTCTGATGCGGAACTGGCCCTACGCCTGGGCCGAACTGCAACAGCCCGACAGTGCCGTGCGTGGTCGGATCGGCATCACCACCATGGTGGCCGAGCCCGGGCAGACACCCGTCGCCACCCTTGGCAGCTGGGGGCTGTCGATGTTGAAAGGGGCTCGACACCCGAAGGCCACCCTCGAGGCCATCCGCTACCTCACCAATACGGATGCCCAGAAGCAACGCTTCATCGCCCAGGGCTACACCCCCACCATCGATGCCCTGTACAGCGATCCAGAGCTCTTGGCCATGGCCCCCCACCTGCCGCAACTGGCCGCAGCCCTGGACCTGGCAGTCCCCAGACCACCGACGCCGCTCTATGCCCAGATCAGCGATGTGCTCCAGCGCCAGCTCAGCGGTGTTTTGACCGGTGACCAGTCCAGCGACGAGGGCATGACACGAGCCCAGAGGTCCACCCGCACCATCCTGCAATCCGCGGGGGGATCCTGATGCCCCTTCTGCTTGCCACCCCAGCCCTGCTGCTGCTGCTGGTCATCTATGGCTGGCCACTGCTCCGTTACAGCTGGCTGAGCCTCCATGCGTCTTCTGTTCTGACAGGCCTGATCCCTGTTCCAAACGGAGGAGCCAACTGGCTGCGCTTGGCCATGGATGCGCGGTTCTGGCAGGACGTGATCCAAACCAGCCGCTTTGCCCTGGTGTCCGTCGGCCTGGAACTGATGCTCGCTCTGGCGATCGCTCTGCTGCTCGATCAACGCTGGCGCTGGCGAGGCGGCATTCGAGCCTTGACCCTGCTGCCCTGGGCCTTGCCAACCACCGTGATGGCCCTGGGTTGGCGTTGGATTTTCAACACCCCCTATGGACCGCTGGATCAGCTCAGTCAGCTGCTAGGCGGTCAACCTCTCAACCTGCTGGCCTCCCCGCAATGGACCTGGTTGGCCACCGTTCTGGCCGACGTCTGGAAAACAACGCCCTTCATCGCGTTGATCTTGCTGGCGGGGTTGCAGACGATCCCCAGCGACCTGTATGAGGCGTTTCGGCTGGAAGGAGGCCGCTCCAGCCAGGCCCTGCGCCGGATCACGCTTCCCCTGCTACAGCCCTACATCCTGCTGAGCCTGTTGTTCCGCTTGGCCCAGGCCTTCGGTGTTTTCGATCTCATTCAAGTGCTCACAGGAGGCGGCCCCGCTGGCAGCACCGAAAGCCTTGCGCTCTATGCCTACCTGAACGCCATGCGCTTTCTCGACTTCGGCTACAGCGCCACCGTGATGCTGGGCGGATTTCTGCTTCTCACCGTGGCTGTGGGCTGTGCTGCCATCGGGCTGCGCAGCTTGGCGCACTGGCGCGGAGAACTGCCATGAGACAACGTCTCCTCTGGCCCTGGATCGTCGCTCTGGTGCTGTGGTCTCTCGCCCCGATGCTCTGGCAACTGCTCACCTCGTTCACCCGGAGCGATGCACTCGTCAGCACCACCCTGGATTGGAGCCATCGCTGGACGCTGAGCCACTACCGCGATCTGCTGCAAGGAGATCCGCCGTTCTGGCGGTATTTGCTCAACAGCACCTTGGTGGCGGGTGGAACCACGCTGCTGACTCTCGTCCTGGCCATCCCCGGCGCCTACGGTCTCGCCAAACTTCCCACCCGGTGGCGCCGATCCCTGCGGTTGTTGATCGCAGCCACCGCCCTGTTCCCCTACGTGCTGTTGTTCCTCGCCCTGCTGGAACTGGCCCGAGAGCTGGGCTGGGGCAACAACCTGATGTTGCTCACCATCCCCTACGCCGCCCTGTCGATGCCCTTGGCCCTGTTGCTGCTGACCGCGGCATTCGAAGGGCTGCCCCCGGATCTTGAGGATGCTGCCCAATTGGAGGGAATGACCTTGTGGCAGCGACTGCGCTGGATCCTGATCCCGTTGATCACCCCGGCATCGGCGAGCACGGCAGTGCTGGTGTTTCTCTTCGCCTGGAACGAATACCCGATTGCCCTCACCTGGATCAGCCGTTCTGATCTGCTCACGCTTCCCGTTGCCATGGCCAGGATCGCCGGATCATCGATTTATGCGGTTCCCTACGGGGCCTATGCCGCTGCCACGGTGCTTGGATCGATTCCGTTACTCCTACTCGTGCTGCTCTTCCAGCGGCAGATTGTGTCCGGTCTGACCCAGGGAGCTGTCAAAGGATGATGCTGACCCTGTCCAAGATCGGCCGACGATTTGGCCCCACCTGGATTCTCAGGGACCTCGATCTTGAGGTCGGCGAGGGAGAGTGTGTGGCCCTGCTGGGGCCGAGCGGCTGCGGCAAAAGCACCGCATTGCGGCTGATTGCTGGTCTCGATCAGCCGGATGAGGGAGAGGTGTTGATCGCAGGCGAGCCGCAGAACCGGATCCCAGCCGATCGCCGCCGCATCGGCATGGTGTTTCAGAGCTATGCCTTGTTTCCGCACCTGAGCGTGCGCCGCAATCTGAGCCTGGGTTTACAGATCCGTGGGGCGTCCACAGCGGACCAACGCGAACGGGTCAACCAGATCCTCGAGGTGGTTCGCCTCAGCGATCAGGCGGAGCGTCGGCCCGCTGAACTGTCCGGAGGCCAGCGCCAGCGGGTCGCCCTGGCCCGAGCACTGCTGCGCGATCCCCTCGTGTACCTGCTGGATGAGCCGATGAGCAATCTCGATGCTCAATTGCGCGACGAACTGCGACCGGATTTGCGCCGCTTGATCCTCAGTGGACCTCAACCCGTCGTCTATGTGACCCACGATCAACAGGAGGCCATGGCCCTCGCCGATCGCATCGCCATTCTTCGCGCCGGACGGATCGAACAGATCGGAACACCTCAACAGCTCTACAACACTCCGCAAACGACCTTCGTCGCCCAATTCATCGGTCGTCCGCCGATGAACCTGCTCCAACCCGACAACGGGGTGACGGTGGGAATCCGCCCGGAACATTTGCGCTTTGACCGCACCGGCATGCCATGTCGACTGATCAACCGCGAATGGCATGGAGCGAGCCAGCACCTGCTGCTGGACACCCAGCGGGGATCCCTGCGCATGGTGTGTTCCGGAGACACACCCCTGAACGAAACCAGTGCGGTCTGTTGGGATTCAGGGCTCGAACATCGCTTTGATGCCAGCAGCGGCCAACGGCTCAGATCGGACTGAACAGCCGTCCGTGCTCTGAGGCTTGTGCTTGCAACCGAGCCAAAGCGTCGGCATCGGCCGGTTGGTCGACGCTGCCGCGCCATTGCGCCAACAGCCCTTCAGTGCTGAACCACCCCCTCAGATCAGTGCAGGGCACACCGGCCATGACGGCTGCCGCTTCCACCTTGGGGTCATAGCTGAGGGCGGCCATCGGACAGCCGGCCAGACGCGCCAGAATCAAGGCATGGAGGCGCATCGGCAGCACCAGTCGAGCCGTCTGCACCGTGGCAGTCACCACCTCCAGCGACTCTGGTACAACCACACGGCTGCGGCGGCGCAGGGACGATGGCGTGATGCCGTCGCGATCCAGCCATGGCAACAGATCCGCATCCTGGTGATGATGAAATGCCAACCACACCACCGGGGCCTCCAATTCGGAGGCGAGTCGATCCAGCGCACGCACCAGGCTGATCCAACGCGCCCGATTCAACAGAGGGGTCGGCCGCCAACTGACAACGATCGCGTCACCCCCGATCCAGGGGTGTCTGGGCATTTGCCAGACGGGATCGGGGGCCATCGCCATCGGCAGGGCCGGCGCCCAGCGCTTGGCAAGGTCGAACGATGCCTGATCGCGCCAACTGGCCGCCGTGCACCACGGCAGGAGAGCGTGCACCAGCCACCGGCTCAGCGGACGCCGCAGAGGGCCAAGCCCCTGACCCCACAACAGCACCCGACGGCCGCGGAGGCGAGCCAACGCCAGCAATGCCAGGTAGTACACGAGGCTGGGGAAGCTGGTGCTGTCCTGCAGCAGGCTTCCTCCGCCAAACACCACGGTATCCACGCGATTGACCGCCCAAAGCACACGCAGCAGCGAGCGACGGTCCACGCAACGGGCCTCGGGGGCCTGCACCAGGACAGCATCCTGATCATGGGCTGTGATCAGAGGCTGAACCGTGGGACCCAGCTGCTGCAGGAGCACCTGCAGCAAGGCGTCATCGCCCAGGTTGTGCTCGCCGTAGTAGCCACAGAGCAGGGCACGGAGGCCACCGGTTGCTGTCACACCCTCATCGGCTGTTCGGTGCAGTCATTATCGAAGGACCTCGACCGTTGAAGCGAGCCCATGCATGCCCTGTCGCTCGGCACTTGGTGGATCCACGTCGCGTCGGTCCTCGAGTGGAGCCTGGCGATTGTGCTGATTCAGCGACGGGGGGAGCTGGGCCTGGCCTGGGCCATGCTCCCCGCCCTGGTGAGTGCGATGGCGGCCTGCACCTGGCACCTGTTTGACAACAGTGAGAGCCTGCGGGGACTGGTTGTTCTGCAGGCCAGCAGCACCTTGCTCGGCAATGTGGCTCTGGCCTGGGCGGCTTTGCGGATGGTTCGTCGACAGGAGGCCTGAGATGAACCTGGATCCCTCGCCCCTGTTTGCTCTATCGCTCGTTCCCTACCTGCTTTTCCTGCACTGGCTGAACAAGAGCAAGGCGTTGCCGCCGCTGGCCGTGTGGGGATTCCGCCTCACGCTTCTCTTTGTGGCGATCACAATCGTTGCTGCCGTGATCGCTCTGCGCTGCTGCGAGGCCGAACTCGTCGACATCGATGCGCTTCACGGAGGTGCTGAAGCATTCCTCACCCTCGGCAATGCGGTGCTCGTAGCCGGACTGTGGCAACAACAGCAACAAAAGGGTGAATAACTCTTAAGAGCCTCGGCCAGACGATCGATCTGCTCGGATGATGAAGCGTCGCTCCATGCCGTGCATGCTGACCCCACTTTTCGCCATCGCGCCCGCCACCGTCTCCTGGTCTCCCAAGGTTGCCCTGGTGATGATCGTGTGCAACGTGATCGCCATCGGCATCGGTAAAGCCACGATCAAGCACCCCAACGAAGGTGCACAGCTGCCGAACCCCGCGTTTTTCGGTGGTTTGAGCCATGCCTCTCTGCTGGCCACCACAAGCCTTGGCCACATCATCGGCATCGGCGCCATCCAGGGCCTGGCTGCCCGCGGCGTTCTCTGACCCCACCCCGACTCAGAAGACCAACACGCGTTTCGTTACAAGCCCGCACGCACACAGTGCGGGCTTTTTAGTGGGCACTCAAAAAGGGCGCAGGCGACAGACGGTGTGGCCATCCATCAGCGTACGGGCATGAATGGCGGTTTCCCGCAACAGCCGACGCCGATCCTTGGGCGGCAGTGAATTCTGAAATCCGCAGGCCGATGCTGCAGACCACAGGCTCATGAGCACCAACCTGACCACAGGCTCATGTCGTGACGATGATTCACTGTCGTCGGGCGATCCACAGGGCCGATACCGCCAATTGCGGACTAAAACCCCCGGCCATCCCGCTCGCGCAGCTGCAACTTCAAGCGCTGGTAGTGCAACACAGCACTATCGGGATCCAGGTGGGGAAACAATTGGACGGCTTCGTCCCGTGTGGTGGGCTCCAGCAACCAATCCTCGCTGGCCTCTGGGCGCAAGGCCATCGGATTTCGCTGCCAGCGGGATGCTCCAGGCAACCAACGCCTCAGGGCATCAAGCAAATCCAGAGGATGAGCTGACCGCACAACAGGCATCGACCAATGACACCAACCGGACGCCCGGTCTAACGCATGAGATACGGCAGCAAACGGATGCCGTAGCGCTCGAAGCGATAGTCGAACAACAACGCCGAGAGATCCTCCGCCGTGGCATGGCGAGAGAGGCCATCAATCAACCGGGCCATCCGTTGATCCGCAGACCGATCCGGGTCCAAACTCCAGGTGCGTCGAGCCAGGCGACCGGAGATCGGCCAACGCCAGCCAAGCCGGCGCCGCAAGGCATCCTCGTAGGCCAGGCGGGGGCCCTTCGCAGGATCCGCCATCAGAGCCTCGGCCAGACACGCGGCACTGACCAGGGCATGACGAATGCCCTCGCCCCCAAGCAGATTCGCCGTGCCAGCGGCATCCCCAATTGCGATCAGAGCACCCCGACCCAGCGACTGCTGACGTTGAACCGTGCTGGACACCGTCCCGCCATGGCGATCCAGCACAGGACACGACTCGAGTCCGCACTCCCGCACGAGCGTCTTCAGAGCATCACCAAGGCCTTGACCGTGTCGACGGGATGTCGCCCGAGGCGGCAGCCGACAGACGCCAATCTTGAGGCGACAGTGATCCATCGGAAAAATCCAGGCATAACCGTGGTGAACCCAGCGGCTGCCCAGAAAAAAACTCAGTCGATCGCGCCAGGGAGCAGCCGACCGGTCATCACACTGAACCAACCACTCCGCGCCCGTACCAACCAACAGCGGATCCTCCGGGCTGTCCACGGGCACCCCGGCGGCGCGCAACAGGGCACGGCGAGCTCCCGTGGCATCGATCAGCCAACGCACACGGCGCTGCTGTATGCCACCGTCGGCAGCGATCAGACGAACGTCAGCAGCCTCTGATTCCAGGCTGATCAGCTCGACCCGCGTGTTGAGCAACAGCTCAACCCCGGCATCCTCGGCCTCAGACCAAAGCTGGCTGCGCAAAGCGGCGAAATCCAACACCACCCCGAGGGGATTGCCAGCCCACCACTGGTGCTGCAACCCGTCGGGCCCCATCAGCTGCCAACCGCTCCATCGCGTAGCCCAGCAGCGTTCCGGAATCCGCAACGCCTCGGCAGAAGCCATGGGCAGAGCAGCGCTGGAAAAGGCCTGCTGATCCGCCGACGAGAGAGTCTCCACAAGGGTCACGGGTACCCCAGCACGCGAAAGATCACTGGCCAGACGCGCACCCGCTGGGCCAGCACCGGCGATCAGAACCGACGATGGATGAGACGGATCAGGTTGAGGCAACACCCAGACGGGACGGATCCTTGAAGCCTGACTCCACACCGAAACCGAAGCGTTCGCGGATGCGCACGGCCATCTGAGCCGGCGTCAAGCCGAGGGACTCAAGACTTTGCTGAGGTGTTGCGTGATCGACCAGCTGATCCGGAATACCCAAACGCAGCATCGACACATCAATGTCCTGATCGGACAGGGACTCAAGGATCGCCGCACCGAAACCACCGGCCAGGGCACCCTCCTCCATCGTCACCACACGCTTGATCCGACGGGAGAGCGGATGAATCAGGGCTTGATCGAGCGGTCGCAGGAAGCGCGCATTCACCACGGTGGCGGATTGGCCCGCCTGCGCGAGGAGTTCGGCCGTGGCCAGGGCTGGATTCACCATCGAGCCGTAGGCAAGGATCAACAGGTCGTCCCCGTCCCGCAGCACTTCGCCTCGACCGATTTGCAAGGGCTCCCAGCCCTCTTCCATCAACGGAACGCCGGCACCAGACCCGCGGGGAATCCGCAACGCCGTGGGACCGTCGTGATTCAGACAGGTCACCAGCATGCGCTGCAGCTCCGCTTCGTCCTTGGGAGCCATCACCGTGAAATTGGGAATGGCACGCATGTAGCTGATGTCGTACTGACCCTGGTGGGTCGGTCCATCGGCCCCGACAATGCCAGCCCGATCGAGCACAAATGTGACCGGCAGGTTCTGGATGCCGACGTCATGAATCAACTGGTCGTAGGCCCGTTGCAAGAAGGTGCTGTAGATCGCACACACCGGCCGTAGGCCTTCACAGGCCATGCCAGCAGCCAGGGTTACTGCGTGCTGCTCAGCAATCCCGACATCGATGTACTGATTGGGAACGGCCTTCTGCAGGAGATCCAACCCTGTACCCGTTGCCATCGCGGCAGTGATGCCGACAACCCGACTGTTCTGCTCACACAACTTGACCAGCGTTTGGCCAAACACCTTGCTGTAGCTCGGTGGCTTCGGTGTTTTGGACGGAATCGCCTTACCGGTGCCGAGATCAAACGCGGATTGGGCGTGGTAGCCCACCTGGTCGGCTTCGGCGTAGGGATACCCCTTGCCCTTGGTGGTGACCACATGCACCAGAACCGGACCACCGGCCCGATGGGCGTCCTGGAACGTGCGAACCATTTCACCGATGTCGTGGCCATCGACGGGGCCCATGTAGGTGAGTCCGAGCTCCTCGAAGACAGCACCGACCTTGGGAACCGCCAGGCGACGCATGCTCCCCTTGAGGCGATTCAATTCAGCGGGAATTTCACCACCCATAAAGGGCAAATGCTTGACGCTTTCCTCAACGCTTCCGGAGAGGAACTGCATCGGAGGACTGAGCCGCATCCGATTGAGGTGCGATGACAACGCCCCCACTGGGGGCGAGATCGACATGTCGTTGTCGTTCAACACCACCAGAAGTGGAGTCTGGGGCAGGTGACCGGCATGGTTGATCGCCTCGAGGGCCATGCCACCGGTCAACGCCCCATCGCCGATCACGGCAACACACTTGAAGTCCTCTCCGCGGTTGTCACGGGCCAGCGCCATGCCGAGCGCGGCGGAGATGGACGTACTGGCATGACCAGCACCGAAATGGTCGAACGAGCTCTCACAGCGTTTGAGATAGCCCGCCACACCATCCTTCTGGCGCAGGCTGTCGAAGGAGTTGAAGCGGCCGGTGATCAGCTTGTGGGGATAGGCCTGGTGCCCGACGTCCCAAACCACCCTGTCCTTGTCGAGATCCAGGGTCTGATACAGGGCCAGCGTGAGCTCCACAACGCCGAGCCCTGGTCCGAGGTGACCACCACTGGTCGACACGACCTGGAGATGGCGTTCCCTGATCTGCCGAGCAACGTCAGCGAGTTCCGCATGGCTGAGGCCATGCAACTGATTGGGATGTGTCAGATCTCCGAGATGCATGCACAGCCCACTCCGATCAGAGCAATCTACGAGGTCCGCCCCACCATCCGAGGTCTTTGAGGGGTTGGGAGAATGGCGCGATGACCGACTACCTGCAACGGATTCTCCGGGCCCGTGTTTACGACGTAGCGGTGGAGACACCGCTCGATCCAGCCCCGAATCTGAGCCGACGCCTGAGCAACAGTGTTCTGCTGAAGCGGGAAGACCTGCAACCGGTCTTTTCGTTCAAGCTGCGCGGCGCCTACAACCGCATGGTTCAGCTCAGCGCCGACGAGCTGCAACGGGGTGTGATCGCGTCGAGTGCCGGCAACCATGCCCAGGGTGTGGCCCTGAGCGCTGCACGGCTGGGCTGCCGGGCTGTGATCGTGATGCCGGCCACCACACCGGAGGTGAAGGTCAGAGCGGTCAGAGCCCTGGGGGCCGAGGTGGTGCTCCATGGAGAGACCTACGACGAATGCTCCGCTGAAGCCAAACGGCGTTGCGAGGCTGAGGGATTCACGTTCATCCATCCCTTCGACGACCCCGAAGTCATTGCAGGGCAGGGAACCATCGGTCTGGAGGTGATGCGTCAGTCCCCCCAGCGTCCTGATGTCATCTACTTAGCCGTTGGCGGTGGCGGTCTCATTGGCGGGGTCGCCGCCTACGTCAAAAGTCTCTGGCCCGAGGTGGAGATCGTGGGCGTCGAGCCGGTCGATGCCGATGCGATGACGCAGTCTCTTCAGGCGGGTGAACGGATTGAACTGCCGCAGGTGGGGCTGTTTGCTGATGGCGTCGCAGTGCGCTTGGTGGGAAAGGAAACCTTTGCCCTGGCTCAGCGTTACGTGGACCGCATGGTGCGGGTCGACACCGATGCGATCTGTGCGGCGATCAAGGACGTCTTCGAAGACACACGCTCCATCCTTGAGCCAGCTGGGGCCCTCGCCGTGGCTGGCATGAAGGAGGACGTGAGCCAGCGCGCCCTCAACGGAAAAACCCTGGTGGCGGTGGCCTGCGGCGCCAATATGAATTTCGACCGCCTGCGTTTCATTTCAGAGCGCTCGGAACTGGGCGAAGGACGTGAGGCGATGCTCTCGGTGGAGATCCCGGAATCACCGGGCAGCCTGCGCACGCTTTGCAACCAGCTGGCTCGGCGAAGCCTGACGGAATTCAGCTACCGGATGAGTGACGGGCCTCAGGCGCAGATCTTCATGGGCGTGCAGGTGCAAGGCCACGACGATCGGCGGCAGCTGATCGCCCATTTGCATGACAACGGCTTTTCTTGCCAGGACCTCAGTGACGATGAACTGGCCAAGGTTCACCTGCGCCACATG
>JBMZMY010000001.1:0-116364 GCA_049619435.1 Synechococcus sp. | reverse complement strand
GAGCAGCGGCCCGCTGGAACTCAAATCATCGGCGGAGACGCCCTTCCGGCGACGACAGTGGCTCGTCAACTTCAAGAGCTTGTGGAGGCGGCCGCCACCGCCGCCGGCTTTCCCAGCCCTGCGGTGGAGCTGACCTTGAACGAGCGCAATTGGCTGATCGGAGTTCGACAAACGCTGACGCTGCACTTTGACCTGACTGAGGTCCCCGAGATCCCCGGCCTTCAGCTCGCCCTACAACTGCCGGACGCAGCCCGTGTCGTTACAGCCGATCCCAGCCCATCCCGGAGGGAGCAGGAAGCACCGAGCTGGGTGCTGCATCCAGGCCAGGACCACCACCTCCAACTCAGCAGCTGGCGGTGGAGTTCGCTGGGTCTTGGCAGTGTGCTCATTCCACTGCTTCTCGGGCTGAGCCTCAGCCTTCAGGCCGTGCGCCGCCAGCTTGGGTTCGGCTTCCCTGAGCTGCCCTCCTGATCAGAGTTCAAGGGGATCAGGATCCACCGCCAAAGCCACGCCGGAGGGCAGGCTGTTCCAGAGCTCCTGTCCGGGCGGCAACGGCAGGGTGCTGCCGGCAGGACCATGCAGAAGCAACTGCCAACGGCTGCGGCCAGCCACACGAGCCACGGGAGCCGGTGCCGGACCGATCAGGCACCAGTTCTGGGCCTCACAGAGGGGGCGCACCTGTTCCGCCAGGACCGTGGCAGCTGTTGCCGTCTGAGCAGCCGATTCACCGGACAGGCGCAGCAGACAGGCACGGCTGAACGGCACCAAGGCCGCCTCGCGACGCAACTGAACCTCCTCCTCAAGGAAGCATTCATAACGGCCATCGACCAGATGGCGAATCACAGGGTGATCCGGGCAGTAGGTCTGCACCAACACCTGCCCAGGTCGCTCGCCGCGCCCGGCACGACCCGCCAACTGGAGCAGCAACTGCAACGCTTGCTCCGAAGCCCGAAGATCAGGGCGATGCAGCAAACCGTCGGCCGCCAGGACAGCCGCCAGGGTGACCTGAGGTAAATCCATTCCCTTCGCCAGCATCTGCGTCCCGATCAACACATCAGCCTCACCAGCGGCAAAGCGATCCAACAGCCGCCGATGACCATCGCGACCCCCGGTTGAATCGCGATCAAAACGCAGCAGGCGTAGGCCATCCAGCTCCTGCCCCAAGAGATCGAGCACCCGCTGCGTTCCGGCCCCGAAAGGCTTGAAGGCGGTCGAACCGCAATGGGAACAGCGGGCCGCGATCTCGGCGCGATGGTCGCACCAATGACATCGCAACCACTGACGATCGTTCCGCCCGCGATGCACCGTCAGGGCGACATCGCAGTGGGGACACTGCACCACTTCTCCACAACTGCGGCAACCAAGAAACGGGCTGTACCCCCGCCTTGGCACCAGCACAACCGCCTGCTCACCAGCCTCCGGCAACGCCGCGAGACGTTCCATCAGCGGGCGACTGATCAAGCGGCGGTGGCCATCCTCCAACTCCAGTCGCATGTCCACCACGTGAACCGGCGGAAGAGGCTGTTGGGAGATCCGCTGACGCAACCGAGCGAGATGAAGATCGCCAGCTGGAGCGAGTTGCACCCAACTGTCCAGGGACGGCGTTGCACTGCCAAGAACCACACGCCCGCCGCTCCGATGCATCCGATCCATCGCCAAATCGCGGGCGTGATAACAAGGCATCGGCGCATCCTGTTTGTAGGACGCATCGTGTTCTTCATCGAGAACGATCAATCCAATCGGATCGAGGGGCAGAAAGACTGCTGAACGGGTCCCCACCGCCAGCAAGGGTTGCTCGGGATGCAAACAGCGACGCCAGGTCTGCAAGCGCTCACGGTCATTGCAGCCACTGTGATATTCGAGAACACAAGAGCCGAAACGCCGCCGGCAGCGGTCCACCAGTTGCGGGATCAATCCGATCTCAGGAGTGAGCAGCAACACGTGGCGACCAGCCCGCAATTCCTGGGCAGCGAGCTGGAGATACACCTCCGTTTTGCCGGATCCGGTGATCCCCCAAAGCAACATCCCCTGCCCAGGGGACACCGCGTTGAAATCATCGATCACCTGGGCCTGTTCGGACGTCAGCCGCCGGGGATCCTCCAAGGCACACACATCAACACTGGATGCCAAGGCCGCTGGGCGCCGCTGGCGCTGGACCCAACCCTTGCGCTCCAAGCTCTGCAGCGGAGCGGAACTGAAGCCTGCACCCTGGAGATCCTTCAGCCAAACCCCACCACCATGGGACTCCAAATGCTCGAGCAGCTGCTGCTGACGCATGGTCAGCGACGGAGCATCGATCGCGGCAGACCGGTTGAGCGCGATCCACCAGAGGGCTCGCTCATTCAGCGAACGCGCTTGACCAAGCCAACCCGATGGCAGCGCAGCTTTCAGCATTCGAAACGCACTGAGATGGCAGCGCAGCGCCATTGACTCAATCCACTCACGCCAATCCGGTGCCACCGCCTGCCGTTGCACCGTGTCGTCAACTGCTCGACAGCGGGCCAAGGTCTCAGCTGGAACGGAACTGAGCTCACGGATGGCAACCACCAGGCCATGCAGAGAGCGACCACGCAACCCAACGCGAACCAGATCTCCTGGGTTGACGCACTGCTCCTCCGTCAGTCCATAGCTGAAGACCTGACCTTCACGGCCAGCCTCAAGCCACACATCAGCCAGCCGAACGAAGGTTGTCAG
Source organism: Synechococcus sp. (assembly GCA_049619435.1). GTDB lineage: Bacteria > Cyanobacteriota > Cyanobacteriia > PCC-6307 > Cyanobiaceae > Parasynechococcus. The sequence goes on along the minus strand of JBMZMY010000001.1, from coordinate 113,670 downwards.
AGTCTTGCGTTAAGCGAAAAACTTCATTAACATGAACGTGTTGGCTTTGATACCAACATCTGCGCTCGATCCAGAGGGAAGACACGCAGCTCGAAAACGAATGTCGCATTCGCCTTCGACCGGTCTGAGACCACCCCGGACAGCCCAGATTCTCGTCCAGCCGAACCCTAGAGACGGCACGACACAGATTCAATTCCACCGGTATCAGCCCGCTGAGGACGTTTTCCGTTCAGCCCGTTGTCATACTGGTCGATTGCCATTCGGGTCACTGTTTCGACCTGAATTGAACAGAGCGTATTACCAGTCACCCTCTACTCGAGATCACCATGAGTCCTGCCGCCAAGTCTGCTGCGAAATTGGACATTGTCCTGCTCGCCAACGCTGACGGACAGGTTCGGACGGTCACGCCGAAAACGGAGGATGAGCCCAAGAAAGCGCCTGCACGACGGCGCAGTCCTCGGACCACGAAAGCGAGTGCCAAGGACCTGTCAGCGGCAGCCGATGAACTCTTAGCCGCAGCGGATCCCAAAAAATCAAAAGCAACGACTAAAACCGGCGCTAGCAAGTCGGCCACCAGCAAAGCCAACGCCAGCAAAGCCAAGCCAAAAACAACCAAGGCCAAGGCCACAACAACCAAAGCCAAAGCCACCAGCAAAGCCAAGGCGGCTCCTGCCAAGGCAGCTGAAACCAAGCCCACGGCCGAAGAGCAGGCCAAGACAGCGGCCGCAGAAAAAGAGGCCAAAGCCAAGGCTCTCGCCAGCATCAAGATTGGTCCTAAAGGGGTCTACACCGAGGATTCCATCCGGGTTTACCTCCAAGAAATCGGCAGAATCCGCCTGCTCAGGCCCGACGAAGAGATCGAGCTGGCTCGGAAAATTGCTGATCTGCTCCATCTTGAAGAGCTTGCCGCTCAATTCGAAAGCGATAACGGCCGTGAGCCCGACAACAAGGAATGGGCAGCCCTTGTGGAGATGCCGCTGATCCGCTTCCGCCGGCGCTTGATGCTGGGTCGCCGCGCCAAAGAAAAAATGGTGCAGTCGAACCTGCGTCTCGTTGTGTCGATTGCCAAGAAGTACATGAATCGAGGTCTCAGCTTCCAAGACCTCATCCAAGAAGGCAGCTTGGGCCTGATCCGAGCAGCCGAAAAGTTTGATCACGAGAAGGGCTACAAGTTCTCGACCTACGCCACATGGTGGATTCGTCAGGCGATCACCCGAGCCATTGCCGACCAAAGCAGGACCATTCGTCTACCCGTTCACCTCTACGAAACCATTTCCAGGATCAAGAAAACCACCAAGGTTCTGAGCCAGGAATTCGGTCGCAAGCCAACGGAGGAGGAGATTGCCGAATCGATGGAGATGACCATCGAGAAACTGCGTTTTATCGCCAAGAGTGCTCAGCTGCCCATCTCGCTGGAAACACCGATTGGCAAAGAGGAAGATTCACGACTGGGTGACTTCATTGAAGCCGACATTGAAAACCCTGAGCAGGATGTTGCCAAGAATCTGCTGAGAGAAGATCTTGAGGGTGTTCTCGCCACGCTCAGCCCAAGGGAACGCGATGTCCTGCGACTGCGCTATGGCCTCGACGATGGTCGAATGAAAACGTTGGAAGAAATCGGGCAGATCTTCGATGTCACCCGCGAGCGAATCCGTCAGATTGAAGCCAAAGCGCTCCGTAAGCTTCGCCACCCCAACCGAAATGGCGTGCTGAAGGAATACATCAAGTAGAGCTGAGCGGACAGGTCTCAACCCAAAAGCCTGGGAGTCAATCCCAGGCTTTTTAGTGCGAACAACCCGATAGCAAAATCACCTTCACAACAGAGACCACCTAGCGAAGGCAATGCTGCCAAGTATCCCCGCATAAAACAGTCCAATAGAAGCCTCATGATCAAGCCTGAATCTATTTTCATGCTCCATTGATGAACTCTGGCATCACCTTGAAACCGCCAACTTTGTGCGACAAAGTAGTGATGATTGACCTCTGAACAACATCATGGACGATCCTCTGACCAGCGAATTCAGAGCGATCGCCTTCGGCCAACAGATGGTGGAGTACTGGGATCAGGTTGAACCGGGCAAACCGGATGAAATTGCAGCCCGCTATCAGCTGTCAGACGGTCTCAAACTGGAACGCTGGGGCTTGGGCATTGCCTATGCGATGGTCAGCGAATGCCTCGGAGATCTTGAAGGCATGCCTGTGCATTTCGAGGAACTCATCCGCGGAGCCCAAGGCGATCCACGAACCTGGCAACAAATTCTTTTCCTGGCAGACAGGCTGCATCATCACCATCATTACCACTAAAGGTGACGTAAGTACATCTGCGGCTTTCCTTTAGCCCGCCAAACCCCTATAAAAGACGTCGAGGGAATTGAGACGCCCTCCTCACACGGAAGAGATCCAACCCCTGGCGACAGCCGGGGTTTTTTCTTAGGCCGGTGGTTGTCCAGTCCCATCAAGGCTGTCCGTGAACTCCTGAAAGGCTTTTTTGAGACGCTCAACGGGGGTGTCGTCGCCCATAGGACACTCCTGATCTGTCTGCTCGGCATAAACCGTCATCAGACGGGGATCGGGAGCAAGAACTGAGGCCACAGCCGTCTTGAACACGACCACATTGCGATGGGAGCTCAGGCCACCGAGGAATGGCTGCAACTCCCAAGCCGTCGCCATGCCGACGGCATCGACGGTTTGAACCAGCACACGGCAAGGCCGAATCAATTGAAAGGCTGGATCGCCATAACGGTCTGTCGTATCGCGCAGCCGTGCCATCACGCACTCCCCACTGTTGAGCAGCAGCAGGCGAATCGATCCTTCCGACGCCAGAGGCAGAAACGCGTCGCCGTGGGGAGAAGTGGCCACAGACGGATCCGACTCAGACGGCTGCAGACCGGATTGACGAACTCCCTTCACAACAGGTCCAGGCATCGCCAATCCTCCGAGAATGAAATGTTACGCATCCTTCATACAACTGGTGGAAGGGATCGCTCGCGGATAGATCGTCACATTCGCCGAAAAGCAGAGCTCGACTGCGTAGTCTTGGCGGCTGATTCGCCCTTTGCATGGCCCTCACCGAACTGCGCATCGCCTCCCGACGCAGCCAGCTGGCCATGGTGCAAACCAACTGGGTGAAGGCAGAGCTGGAAAAAGCCCATCCAGGTCTGACGATCACCGTGGAAGCCATGGCCACGCAAGGAGACAAGATTCTCGATGTGGCCTTGGCCAAGATCGGCGACAAGGGTCTGTTCACCAAGGAATTGGAGGCACAGATGTTGGTCGGACGGGCCGACATCGCTGTGCACTCCCTCAAGGACTTACCGACCAACCTTCCTGAAGGATTGATGCTCGGTTGCATCACCGAGCGGGAAGATCCGGCTGACGCCCTCGCCGTTAACGACAAGAACAAGGGCTACACCTTGGAGACCCTTCCAGAAGGCTCGGTCGTCGGCACCAGTTCTCTCCGTCGACTGGCCCAGCTGCGTCATCACTACCCGCACCTGATCTTCAAAGATGTGCGCGGCAACGTGATCACCCGCCTGGAAAAGCTGGACAATGGTGACTACGACTGCCTGATCCTTGCGGCGGCAGGTCTTGGACGCCTCGGCTTCTCCGACCGGATCCATCAACTGATCCCCAGCGAGATTTCCCTCCATGCCGTCGGCCAGGGCGCCCTTGGCATTGAATGCGTTGAAGGCAAGCCCGAGGTGATGGAGCTGATCAAGGTGCTTGAGCACACAGCGACGTCACAGCGCTGCCTTGCTGAGCGCGCCTTTCTTCGGGAACTCGAAGGTGGTTGTCAGGTGCCCATCGGTGTCAACACCAGCATCGACGGTGATCAACTGACCCTCACCGGCATGGTGGCCAGCCTGGATGGCAAGCGACTGATCCGAGACCAGAGCAGCGGCTCAGCCCAGGATGCGGAAGCGATCGGCATCGCCCTCGCCAACACCCTGAAGGCACAAGGTGCCGGTGACATTCTCAAGGAGATCTTCGAGACCATGCGTCCCGAAGCCTGATCAACCCCTGATCTCCAACGTCGTCCCCACGTCCACAGCTTCAAACAGCTGACGGACGTGGGAGTTCAACATTCGAACACAACCGAGACTGACCGCAGCACGAATCTGCACCCAGTGGGGCCAGGGGGTCCCGTGGATCCCGAATTCGCCACGACCATTGCGATGGAAGGCGAGGTACCGGTCGCCGATGGGGCTGGAGGGACCCACAAGCTCCCGACGTTGACCCGACTGATTGCTGACATAGACGGGATTGATCGTTTTGGTGAGAATCGCAAACTCGCCTGTTGGTGTTGGGGTGCTGGGGTCACCGATGGCCACGGGCCAAGGGCCCAGGGTCTGACCTGAGCGGAGCACACGAATCTGCCGACGGGTGAGGTCAAGCACGATCCGCGAACTGGGAGGGGGCTGGAAGGCGACATCCTCCGCCCGAGCTGACGAGGGCTCCAGCCACGCCAAGCCGACCAACACACCAGCCGCCATAAGCCAACGAATCACCATGAGACCCATACGTCTTGCTAGTCGCAACGTATTCATGGCGGTCAAAAATCGCCGCAACTAGGGCGTTGATCTCTGCTGTCTTAAGAGTCTTTCTCGAAAGCGACGGAGCCGATTGCATCGCCTCAGCTGAGCGATGGATCGCAGTACCCTGCCAAGCCCAGGCGCCAGGCTCAGCCGTTCAGCACCATGCCCGCCGTCATCCCGTCTACCCAGCAGTCGTCGAGACCCACAGCGAAGCCGACGCTGCTCGCTGGAGACGCGCGCTCTGCGGCCCTGCAAGCCATTGACTTCCAGTTCTCGGATGTCCTGCATCGGCGACGCACCTTGATTCGAGCCGCATGGGCCCTGCGACGTCACGGGATCATCTGCCTACGCGCCGCGGCCTCCCCCCAGACAGTGGCCGCGATCCAAACGCAAATCCACAGCCTGCTGATGGAGATCGAGAGCGGTCAGCTGGACCGTCTCCATGCGCTCACCTACCTGAACCTGCCCGAACATCGCGTGCTGAAGGGCTACAACCACTTCCGCGATGCAGACCGCCCTGTCATCAACTACCGCGTCGCCCGAGCCGATGGACGCAGCGGCAGTGATGCGGGAATGATCGATATCTTCCATCCGGAGCGGCTTTCGGGGGCACTGCAGCAGGAGATTGCGTCGTGCCTGCATGAAAACCTGGTCCGCCGGCTGTTGTGGATCAGCAGCCTCAACAAGATGGTGGTGAAATGCCGCAATCTCTACCTGAACTACGGCGTCAAGGACACACGCAGCTACCACTGCGATGGCCGCTCACTGAAGTTCAAATCCTTCGTTTATCTCACAGATGTGATCTCGCTGGAGGATGGTCCCTACTGCTTTGTCCCCGGATCCCAGCGGAGACGGCGGCTGTGGTGGCGTAGTGCGCGATACAACCGCCGCAATCAACTCGGACCCTTCGAATTCAGCCAGCTGGATGGCGAAAACGCCTTGCCGATCTTTGCCAAAGCCGGTGACATGGTGATTTCCTGCCAACGCGGAGCCCATTGCGGTCATCCCCAAGTAGCAACAGCGCGCCGCGCCGCCTTGGTGAACATGTACCAGCGTTGAAGCCATCAAAAAAGGGCAGGATGTGTCCCGCCCTCAGTCCCATCAACGTGGGAGCACTCAATCCACCAACTTGGGATCGATTTCAGCCATATAACGAGCTTCGCAGCTCTTGATGATCTCGATGGCTTTCTCCGTGCCAAAGAAACCATTCACGGTGCAGGTTCCAGGCTTCTTCAGATCCTTGTAGTGCTCCCAGTAATAGGTGGTCTCTTTCTTCCAATGCTCGCCGAGATCCTCAAAGCTCTTGATGTGATCCATGCGCTTGTCATCCGCGAGCACCGCGATGACCTTGTCGTCAACTTCACCGCCGTCATCGAAGGTCATGATCCCGATGATGCGAGCTTCGACGATCGATCCAGGGATCAACGGCTCGGTGACATTGACGATCTCGATATCGAGCGGATCGCCATCTTCATCCCAAGTGCGGGGGATGCAGCCATAGGCAAACGGATAGGCCAAGGAGGAGTAACCCACCCGATCGAGCTTGAGATGACCGGTTTCCGTGATCAGCTCGTACTTGTTGATCGTGTTGGAGTTGAGCTCCACGATCGTGTTGAGACGAAGCTCCGCTTCATCGGCGAACGCCGGCAACACATGCAACAGGTTGGGCATGCTGCGGCTTGGAGCCTGATCGAGATTGGCCATAAACGGCGAAGGACAGCGCCGGGATCCTACGGGCAGCGACGCTGCTACGCCCTTGACGGAGCGAGCTCAGAGAGCGCGGCGAGCTTGCCGTCGAGATAACGGAGGAACGGTGCACTGTCCAAAGGGCGCCCACTGATGCGTTGCACCAGCTGCTCTGCATTGAGAGCACGGCCCACGGGGTGGACATGCTCACGCAGCCAGGCGAGTAGAGGGGTGACATCACCGGCAGCGATGTGTTCCTCAGGCGCACCTATCTCCGCGGCCATGGCCTCACTCAGCTGGGCACTGATCAAATGGCCCAACAAGTACGAGGGGAAGTAACCGAACAGCCCTTCCGACCAGTGCACATCCTGGAGACAACCTTCGGCATCGTTGGCCGGAGTCACCCCGAGCAACGCGCTGTAGCGACGGTTCCATTCGTCTGGCAGATCCTCCACGGCGAGACCCTGCTCCAACAAAGCGATCTCCAGATCCGTTCGAATCAAAATATGCAGGCCATAGCTGAGCTCATCGGCCTCGACGCGGTTCAGGCCTGGAGACAGGGGATTCATGGACGTCCACAGATCCTCCGCCCGGTCCAACGGAGCCCCCACCGAACGAAAACGCGACCACCAGCCCTCTGAGAACGCACGACTCCGCGCCACTCGGTTTTCCCAGAACAGCGACTGGCTTTCGTGCACCGCCATCGATGTGGCCTGTCCCAGGGGCCAGGCGAACCATTGATGGGTCTGATCAGGCAGCCCTTGCTCGTAGAGCGAATGCCCCCATTCATGGGCGGTCGCCAGGAAGCACGAGAGCGGCTGTCCAGACACCACTCGGGTGGTGATCCGGTAGTCGCTAGGGCCAAGCGTGATCGAAAATGGATGGGGAGATCGAGCGACGGCCGTCCTGGCATCGGTACGCCCCCAGGCCCTGAGAAGCTCATTGCAGAGTTGTTGCTGCGCAGCATCGGGCAGGTCCCACGCCGCCATCCGAGGACGCGGGGCTGAGGTGGAGCGAGCGACGAGCTCCGGAAGGCGCTGCCTCAGGGGTGCAAACACCTCGTTGAGTCGCTCCAGCGACAGATCTGGTTCAAAGGGCTGAGCCAGCGTTTCCCAGCAGGAGCGTGGCTCACTGAGCTGCCGAGCCTGTTCCTTTCGCAGATCAATCATGGTCTGCAGGGCTGGCGCGAACAGCGGAAAATCAGACTCCCGGCGAGCCTGCTGCCATCGGTTGTACCCCTCGGCCTTCGCCGTGGCCAACGCAGCCACCAGAGCTGGATCCAGCGCTTGCTGACGCCCCAGGTCCTGTTCGAGAAGATCGAGATTTCGGCCCCGTTCCCGGTGATCGGGGAACGAGGAATCGGCCGTCCATTCCTGCCGGGCCGCTGCAATCAGGTCGGCGTATTCACTGGCACTTTGACGGGAATGAAGCTGGCGGGCCAGCAAGGTGAGCTGTTCTCCACGCCAGGTTGCCCCTGCCGCAGGCATGCCAGTGTTCTGGTCCCAGTACAGCGTGCTCTGAATGGAGCCGAGGATCTGTGTTTCGCGGAGATAGCTCCCGAGCGCGTCCCAGGCGTTCAACGGTTGGTTCCCCTTCGTCATGGCGTCCGGCCATCATGGCGAGCCGCATCGACCAATCACGAGGACATCAGCCTCTTGGAGCCCAACCAATCCATGGCTAGAGAGCCTCTATCTAAAGACCTGCCACCCATGCCAGCTCCAGCCTCAAGTCCGCAACTGAAAGCCTTCTTCAAAGCGGTTTTGGATTCCCCTGAGCTTCAGCTCAAGATGCGCGACGAGATCTCCACGGAACAGTTGGTGGCGATTGCCGCGGAACACGGTCATCAACTCAGTGTTGAAGAAATCAATGGCAACGCCCTGTGGCAGGCCGGGGGATTCAAATACCTCTACTGAAAGCAGCCAACCAGAACAACCGTTGCAGGTATGGCATCGCGGCATGCACCGGAGCCATGCTTGAGACAGCCGAACCGACAGTTCATGCGCAGGTTGCTGCTGAGGTCAACCCTGGCGATCGCTTTGCCTTTGGCGCTCTGGCCGATCAAAGTGATGTATCGGCGTCCACCATCGCTGGCCTGACTGATCGCGGCACACAACGGTCCTCACACAACGTGTCCAGCGATGGACGGCCGGTCAGCCTTAGCCGCCAATCGGCCCACAGGCCGTACACCCAATCGATCACTGGGGCGAGCACAGGCCAAGCGGTCGGTGCATACAACCAGCCCAAACCAATCAGGCGATAGGCCTCTCGGAACACAGCCACGTCTGTGAGGATCTCTCCGGTGCCACGAATCGCATGAATCCGACCCATCGCCTGGCGATAGCTGATGTTTGCGTGCTCTGAAGCGTTGTAATCAATAGCGTTGATATCCACAAAACTCAGACGCTGAGATCGATCGCGGCGACGCAGAAAGTTGACCTCGCGCAGACAGAGGGGGCACCCGCCATCGAAGAGCAGAGTCAGGTCAGAACGGCGCTGCTGGCTCACGGCAGAAACGCAAGGCAGGACCAGCTTGGCGAAGCCGCCGCTCGATGGAGAGACGGTCAGCGGAGCAGACGGTGTCGGGGACGCCTGGAGCGGTAGCGCAACACCCGAGAGCGGGATTTGAGATGCTGCCTCCCGCGACACGGGCGTCGATAGAGATCAGCATTGTTCTTCCACTGGCGCGGATAGGGCCAACTCCGCTTGCGGGCAGGTGAATTGGTGGTTCGGCAACACCACCAGCGGTGCAGCCAATACACACACAATGCTCCGACCAATCCGGACATGTCTGTAGGGCTGACTCTGTCTATCGATCGTGAAACTCAGCGTAGACGTGTTCGACCACCAGCCCACTGTTCAGGACTGTTCATCACTGATCTGATGCAACCGATCGATCAAGAGATCGACCTCGGTATCCGAACCGTCGCTGGATTCCCAAGCTTGCGGATCAAACCGGTCCTGGATCGCCTGATTAATCCGTTCGGAACTGCGCAGATTCAGCAACGTTTGCGGCGTGGCCGTCTGGATCCGGGAGGTGTCACGACGGGAGGTGTCACGGCGGGACGCCTCTTGGGAGGCGGCCTCCGGTGACAACGCCCCGACGAAGTGACAGGACACGCGGCGCTGACTGCCCAAGGTTCGATGCTCCCAGAGATAGACCGCTTGCCAGATCCCCAGCAGTAACCGCCCCTGATCCACAGTCAGGGACATCGTCTGAGCTGTCAGTGCCGTGCGGATGTGCGCCGGCATGTCGTCGGGGCCTTCATCATCGTGGCGATAGCGGTGACGCCGACCGTCAGCATCTGCGGGACCGCGGCCATCCTGAGGAACCACAGCCTCCATCCAGGCCGACAAGTCCTCCAGAACCCTGGGATCAGCGTTTTCATTGATCGTCAAACTGGCGCTGGTATGTAGACAGGTGAGATGAAGCACGCCCTGCTGCACGCCAATCGACGCAATCCAGGCATTGATCTGTTCGTTCAATCGGGTGAACCCAGCCCCCGGTGTTCTCAGCTCAAGAACCTGTAAACGCTGCACCCACTCCATGGCTGAGAACGGCTTTGTGACCATCCATAGCAAGCATGAATCGCTGCCCAGCGACCCATCAGCAATGGGAAAATGATGGGTCCACTCCCTTGTGATCAGCACCTGCCATGACGGCCCAGCGCCTTAACGATGCCGAACAAGACGCTCTGAACAGTGCCCTTCCGGCATGGCAAGTGCAGGGCAAAACATTGCAGCGCAGCTTCCAGTTCAACGATTTCGTTGAAGCGTTTGGATTCATGAGCCGCGTGGCCTTGCTTTCCGAGCAACGCAACCACCATCCGGAGTGGAGCAACGTGTACAACCGGGTGTCCATCACGTTGACCACCCATGACCTCGATGGGCTCAGCAGCTTGGATGTGGATCTGGCTCGAGCGATCGATGCTCTCCTGCCAGCATGAGTACAAACGACATGGCCCCCATGACCACCGCCCCAGTCCCTACCGGGGTTCCCGTCACCATCCTCAGCGGATTTCTCGGGGCAGGGAAAACCACCCTGCTCAATCACATTCTGAGCAACCAGCACGGGGTGAAGACCGCCGTTTTGGTCAATGAGTTTGGAGAGATCGGGATCGACAACGACCTGGTGGTCAGCACTGGGGAAGAAATGGTGGAACTGAGCAACGGCTGTATTTGCTGCTCCATCAACGGTGAATTGATGGAAGCCGTTGAACGCATCCTTGAGCGTCCCGACCCACTGGACTACATCGTGGTTGAGACGACCGGTCTGGCGGATCCACTGCCAGTGGCGATGACGTTTCTGGGGAGCGAGCTGAGAGATCAGACCCGTCTGGATTCGATCATCACCTTGATTGATGCCGAAAACTTCGACGAGAGCCTGCTGGACTCCGAAATCGGGCGAGCCCAGGTGATCTATGGGGACATCCTGCTGCTGAACAAGTGTGACCTCGTGGATGAGTCACGTCTGCAGGCCATCGAATCCCGGCTGAAAAGCATCAAAAATGACGCTCGAATCCTGCGATCAGTCAAGGGAGATGTGCCCCTGGCGTTGCTGCTGAGCGTTGGTCTGTTCGAATCCGACAAGGTCACCAGCAGTGCTGATGACCCCAGCCTGGATCACAGTGATTGCGACCATGACCACGGACATTGCAGCCACGACCATGACGATCATGGGCACAGCCACGATCATGGGCACAGCCACGATCACGGGCACAGCCACGATCACGGGGGCCATCCCGACCACTTAGCCATCGAGGGGTTCACCTCCCTGTCGTTCCAGAGTGATGGACCTTTCGCCCTGCGCAAATTCCAGAATTTTCTGGACAATCAAATGCCTGCAGAGGTGTTCCGGGCCAAGGGAATTCTGTGGTTCAACGAAAGCGAGCGGCGTCATGTGTTTCACCTCGCTGGAAAACGCTTCTCCATCGACGACAGTGACTGGACCGGGGAGCGCAAAAACCAGATTGTGCTGATCGGCAAGGAGATCGACCACGACGTGCTGCGTCGTCAACTGCAAGCCTGTGTGGCCAAAGACGCAGGCAAAGGTTTTGCCTGAACGTTCACAAGCCAGAGAACCGGACTAAGCTCACCACATGCATGAGTTTTTGATGCCTGAGCCCATTGCTCTGATCGCTCTATTGCTTGCCTCGAGCCTTTTGATCTGGCTTCTCGCTGATTCGGACGATGACAACAGTGGCGGTGGGTTGCACGAGCCCGTCCTGATTCCAATTCCCGTCCGCCCTCACCAGCGCTGACCCTGAACAATCCAGCCCAACGCCCCAATCCCCTGCCGATGGCAGGGGATTTTTTTTTGCGCATTGCATCAGAGAAGAGACAACCGACAAGGGTGGTATCGCTATTGAGTATCGTTTGCAAAACCAAGCTCGATGCAAATGGATGTCATTCGCAATAAGCAGGTCGCGTTGCGAGCTGGATTGGCTCTGCTGCTGAGCGGCGCTGGTCTGGTCAGCGGTTGTTCCAAACAGACCTCCGACCAGACGATTGGGGTGTATTCCGGTCGTCACTACAACAGCGATCAGGCCCTCTACAAGGACTTCACCGCCCAAACAGGCATCAAGGTTCAACTGCTCGAAGCCAAGGACGATGCCTTGATCGAGCGCCTCAAACAGGAAGGGCAGGATTCACCCGCCGATGTGCTGATCCTGGCCGACGCCGCACGACTCGAACGGGCCAGCCAGCAGGGCCTGTTTCAAACCATTGACTCCAAAACCCTGACGGCATCGGTCCCCGCCGATTTGCGCGACAGCAACAACCGCTGGTTCGGTCTGACCCGACGCCTGCGCGTGCCGATGCTCAATACCGACCAGGTGCAACCCAACCTGGTCACCAGTTACCTCTCGCTCGCAGAGCCTCAACTGAAGGGCAAGGTTTGCCTCCGCAACCGACGCAGCGTGTACAACCAGTCGTTGGTCGCCTTCATGCTGGATCAGGAAGGCGCAGAGGCCACCGCTGCATGGATTCGCGGCATGGTCGGCAACCTGGCTCAACCGGTGTTTAATAGCGACACACCAATGATCCGAGCCGTGGCCCAAGGCAGCTGCGGCGTTGCTCTGGCCAATACCTATTACCTCGGCCGGCTGCAGGCCGGTGACAAGGGTGCGGCAGATCAGGAGCTGTCGCGTGCCGTGACGGTCCGCTGGCCCAATCCTGTGCACGTCAACATCACCGGTGCTGGCGTGACCAGGGCCAGCCGTCACCCCGAGGCCGCCAAAACATTCTTGGAATTCCTCAGTTCAAAAGATGCCCAAGGCGGCTACGCCGCGGCAAATCATGAATATCCCTTGAATGGTCTCGGAGAAGACCCGATTCTCAACGCCTGGGGCCCCTTTGAGCAGGCAGAGGTCTCAGCGGAACGCCTTGGCGCTCGTAATGCCGAGGCTGCAGAGCTGATGGCAGCGAACGGCTGGCAGTAAGCACCACCGCGGAGCGAACCCAAGCCGATGGTCAGATCCGGCCCATTTGTTTGGCATGGTCCACCACAGCCTGGCAATGGGTGAGGTAGTCCTCACCCGTCATCGCCCCTTTCGCCTGCCGCGTCTGCTGGCTCAACACCTCAAAGTCAGCGACGGGACTCTGCTGCCGATGCCCAACGGCAGGGCATCGGAGGGACGACATCCCCCCAGATGCTGACGGGAACAAGCTGCGGGCATCCATCGGCAGGCCGTCGTAGGGATCCCGCCCATCGCTGCGATGAAAAGCGAGATGCAAAGCATCCAGAGCCTCTTTCACGCGATAGCTCCCTCCACGCTTTTGATCGCGTTTGGTCACGGCAACCGCCTCGCGATTGAGCACACGTCTGTACTGCTCACCGGACAGCTCCATCCAACTCGGCGGCTCATAGCTGGACTCAGCTGCTGGACCGCTCACGTTGAGATCAGAACGATTGGACGACATCCCAGTCGAGGCCAATGCCCACTGGATCCAAACTTATTCCGCACGCCAGATCCAGGTTAAGATCTGTAAAGCGCCGGCCTGCTTGGGCATGCGTCAAGAAGACGGCTAGAGCAGGGGTGAGACCCTGCTCTTTTTTTTGCGCCAGAGCGATGGCACTGCCCTGGGGCAAAAGAGATGGCCAAAGGACGACCACTTCGTCGCTTCGGCGACTTTTTTAAAAGAAAAATCCATCAAAATTGACCCCAATTAATCTTATGTCTATGGCGTTCTATTGCGTCATCGGGTGTGGCTATGTCGGCACAACAGCAGCCACCCATTTCAAATACCAGGGTCACCACATCACCGGCACAACAAAATCACGAGACAAGCTGCTTGCGCTCAGCGAAGTCGTGCATGACCCACTGATTGTTGACATCGCAAACGCAGCCACTGAGTTCGACTTTCTTGAGCATCAAGATGGACTCCTGATTTCCGTCGCCCCGTCCCGCGAGGGGGAGTCGTTTGAGGATGTGTTTGGCACAGGCATCACCCGACTTGTGGAGGCGCTGAAGCATCGGCGGTCCACACATCCTCTGCATGTGACCTACATCAGCACGGCTGGTGTGTACGGAGACCAAGACGGAAAAGCCGTCTGTGAAACCTCGCCACTCGACCTCCGGCATCCGCTGAACGCCCTACTCAGCGCAGCAGAAGACGCCTTGCAATCGATCGATCGTGACGACACATCCATCTGCATCCTGCGGATCGGCGGAATTTATGGCCCAGGCCGCGACATGGCCCATGCGATCAAGGCTGCAGCGGGAGAGCAGATCAAAAAGAATGGTGATCACATCTGTGCCTGGACCAATATCGTCGACATTGCCGAAGGATTGTCATTCGCCTACACCAACCAACTGCAAGGGATTTTCAATCTTGTTGACGACATGCAATTAACCCGTCGCCAACTCTCCAATCAGATCTGCGACATCGACGGGCTGCCGCCTGTGCTCTGGATGAACAATGACCGTCCCGGACAGCGCATCACCCACGCAAAAGTAAGCAATTCCAAGATCAAATCGGCTGGGTATGACCTGAAATCGCCGTCCATGCTCGCGTCCCTACACGTCTGAGCGTTGAGAACGGCTTTCAACAAGCTGTAGCGTGAGCCTTGATTGGCGACGCAAATGCTGATGAGCCGGCGCTTGCTGGGGGGACTAGCAACGCTGCTGGCTTTGTTGGCTATTTGGCCTCTGATCCAATTGATCGGCGAAGGGCTTCAGGGCTTCCGTGACGGGCTGGTGACCTTGGGGCCCGACGGTGGTCGTCAAATCCTCGGCACCCTGACGTTATTGCTGGGAAGTGCCCTGGTCGGCACCGTGATCGGCACCGCCAATGGTTGGCTCCTGATCAATTGTCGTTTTCCTGGCCGTCGCTGGTTACGAATCGCGCAGCTGATCCCGCTGGCCACTCCGGCATATCTCCTTTCCGCCACCCTTGTGGACCTCGGTAGTCGCCAGGGCTTGCGCATCCATGGCCTGGCCTGGGGGATCGCGGTGATGGCCCTGAGTACCTACCCGTACGTCTTCTTGCTGAGCACTGAAAGCTTTGCCATGAGTGGGCGTCGGCAATTGGAGGCCTGCCGAAGCCTCGGCGTGGGCCCGTGGGCCGCCTTCCAGCGCGTGGCCTTACCCATTGCTCTTCCCGCCATCGGCGCCGGAGTTGCCTTGATGGGGATGGAAGTGGTGAATGAACTGGGAGCCGTGCAACTGCTGGGCATTCCCAGCCTCTCCGCTGGCATCCTTGAAGCGTGGCAAGCCGACAGCAACCCCAGCGGAGCCATCTGCCTGGCGCTGATCACGCTGGCGATTGTGCTGGGGCTGGTGGTCTGCGAACGCCGGTTGCGGCGACGCAGCCGGCGCTGGAGTGACGGCGTTGCTGGAGGAGATGCCACCGCATGGCCCCTGCAAGGAGCCCGGGCAATGAGTGCCCAACTGCTGGCTCTGCTGCCTCCGTTGATCAGCCTGGGGATTCCTTTGCTTTGGGCTGCTGGCAACTTGGATCAACTGCAACGCAACCTGGAAAACGATCTGCTGGGCCTGAGCCTGCGCAGCTTCCTGCTGGCCATCGTGGCCGCAGGCCTGGCCGTGGTTGCCGCCTTGGTCCTGGCGATTGCCAAGCGCTGGACCAACAACCAAGTGCTCCAGAGCCTGACCTTCCTGGCCGGCATGGGCTACGCCGTTCCCGGCACGGTGCTCGCGCTGGCACTGTTGCTGACGGGAGCCCCCTGGCAACTCGCCCCCTTACTGCTCCTGCTCTGGGGATACAGCGATCGGTTTCTCGCTGTCGCCAAGGGCGGACTGGATGCGGCTCTGGAACGGATCAGCCCCAATCTCGATGAGGCGGCCACCGGTTTGGGATTCAACTGGCAACAGGTGCTGCGGAGCGTGCACCTGCCCCTGCTGCGTGGACCGATCACCGTGGGGTTGCTGCTGGTGTTCGTTGACACCGTCAAAGAACTCCCGCTGACGTTTGCCCTGCGTCCTTTTGATTTCGACACCCTCTCCGTGAGGGTGTATCAATACGCCAGCGACGAACGGCTTGCCGAAGCACTCCTGCCAGCGCTGATGATCCTGATCCTCGGCCTGCTCGCAGCCATGGCCCTGGTGCCCAGCCTGGACCACACCTCCAAACAATCCTGACCTCTCAACAACGGAGTTCAGCGTTGCGGTCCGACGCGCCTTTGAAGCCATTGATCGAGCTCCAACGCTCCGGCAGCGATCAGATCGGCCAGGGTTGACACCAGGCGATAGCTCAACACGACAGCCAGCAGTCCAGCTTCGGGAACACTGGCACCGAATCGCATCAGCAACGTGGCTTCGAACACACCGAGCCCCCCTGGAGCGCCTGGGACCACCAGCCCCACGGCATAGGCCAGGGAAAACGCCGCCAACCACGACCCGACCATGGCGCCCTCCACCCGAAAGGCCTGCACACAACAGAAAAATCCAGAAAACCGACACAACACAAAACCCAGATCCCAGATCAGCGGGGTCCAGGGGTAGCCCTGCCGTCCAGATCCCTGAGGAGCATCCGACAGCACTCCCGCCCCAGCCCGCTCGAGGCTGGAGGCCTTCGTGCGTTCCAACCGGCGGAGCAAGGGCTCACGCCAGCGCGGCAGCAGAACCACCGCCGGCAGAGGCGCCAGACAAACCAGACCGCTCTGCCAGCCCCCCGGTAACAGCAGCAACAGAGCAGCCGCCACGATGAGCAGCGGATCGAGCAGAACGGCCGCCAATGCTGGGGCCGCCCCGATGCTGTGCCGCAGCACTCGAACCCGCTCCACCAGGTGCCAAATGCCACCGGGCAAATACTTGAGCACATTCGTGCGCACGAACAACGGCACCAGAGCCAGCTGCTGCTGGCGATGGCCGAGCCAAGCCACCAGCACCCGCCAGGCCACACCATTGAGCAGGATGCTCAGCCAACTAAAGCCCAAGCCCAACGCAAGCCACAGCCAACCGGCAGCATCGAGGTTCTGCTGAACCAACTGATCGCCTTGCTGCGCCACCGCAACAGCGAGGAAGGCAAGGCTGGCCACAGTGACCCAGAGCTTGGGCTGACGCAGAGCGGAGATCACCAGGTCCACGCCCCATCGGAGACGAAGACGGCGGAGGCACAAGCCTCCCGCAAGGCCGCGATCGATTGACCACTGGTGGCACTGAGCAGCAGCAGGCCCTCGACCTCAGGTTTGCAGGTGAGACGACCATCCGAGCGCTGCACTTCCTTGGCGGGGATGTCTCCCCAGGCCGTGCGGAGATGACCTGAGCGGCGGGGCAACAGCCAGCGCCCCTGCTCACGTTCGCGGAGGCCGATCGTCGGGCCGACATTGAACCAGCACTGACGCAGCACGTCCGCCTCAGCTGGAGAGACCAGCGCCACCACAGCGACGCCGGATCGTCCTTTTTTCATCTGGATCGGATAACAGGCCACATCGATGGCACCGCTCTGCCGCAACTGCTCAACCAAAACGGCGAGATCTTCCGGTGACGCGTCATCCACCCACGCTTCCTGCACCACCACCGGCTGCCAACGGGGCGCAATCTCGTCCGCGGTCACCGTTGATCCTGTCTGAAGTTGGCTGATCCGCAATTGATTGGGGCGGTCGAGGGCTCGATGGCCCAGACCACAGCCCACGGCCATCGGAGTGACCTGGTCCGGCGCATCAAATCGATCCACATGCTCCGCGATCAGTGCCAGACCAGTGGGGGTGGTCCATTCCCCCTCCGGAAGATCACCACCGCGGCGCAACGGAATCTGGTTCCGCCTGGCCAGCTCAAGCACCGCAGGCGCGGGAACCGGAAGACGGCCGTGGGCCGTCAGCACCGAGCCGCGGCCAGCGGGAGGGGAGTCACAACTGATCCGCTCCGGAGCGAGGTGAAGCAGTGCCGCGCACACGCCCACCACATCCACGACCGAATCAATCGCCCCAACCTCATGGAAATGAACCTGAGCGGGATCGAGACCATGCACCTGTGCCTCAGCCTCCGCGAGGTTGTTGAACACAGCCAGCACGCTCCGCCGCAGGGCAGGAGGCCATGGGGCCTCCTGAAACAAAGGCCGCATCTCAGCCCAGTGTCGATGGGGCGGCTGATCCTCCAGGGCCTCAACACTCAGGCGCAGCCCCCTCAGACCTCCACTGCGACCCTCCTGAACATCCAGCCTGTAGCGATCCGACCAACCCAGTGCCGCCAGCGGCTCATCGACAACCGACCGAGGGACGCCAAGATCCAACAGGCCAGCCAGCAGCATGTCGCCGGCCACCCCTGTGGGGCATTCAATGTGCAGCGATGTCATCGCCCGAGGCGAGGTGCGGACGCCAGGAGTTCACCCGCCCGCTCATCGAGCGCTGCACGCTGTTTGCGCAACTGCTGCTCAATCTCACGACGGGCCCGTCGCTGTTCACGCTGGGCTGTCTCCACATCGTGGCCAGACAGGCCCCAGAGCTGTCCGAGCAACGCCCGGTCATCAGCGCCACCGCGGGCCTTGCCGTACACCAACGTTTCCGCAGCGATGCCGGCCTGCAAGACCCGACTCCAACGACGGAGATCCTCCAGTGGCATCTTGACGCTGTCGGGAACTGTGAATTCCGTGGCACCGCTGCTGCGCAGCCCTGCGCTGATGCAGGCGAGTGTGCCGACCAAAACACGTTGCACCGGGAGCTCCTCGGCCTCGGCAATCAGAACATGGCCGGCTTCATGCACCGCAATCCGACGCAGACGACCCTGTCCACCGGGCAGCGCTTCGGCCAACAGATGCCCACCCATGCCTTGCCAGGAGGCAGCATCGACACTCAGGCCAATCAATCCCCCAAGCACGAGAACAACGATCCAAGCGGGCGACAAGCCGATGGCTGGACCAAAGGCACCGAGGATCGTGATGCCAACAACGACCAGCCCGGCCCGCAATGTGGCCGTTGAGCCCTGGGAATCCTCCACCATCAACCCCGAGCCCGACGCGAGGCCTGGCTACGGCTTCCCTTCGACTTGCCGCCCCGGGTGGGCATCGGTGCCATCACCTCATGGGACTCGAGATGCAGCTCCTGCCCCTGACGACGCAGGTCAAGGCTGACGAAATGGCGCAGATGCTCCAGGGGAAGCTCCCCTTTGATCTGAAGCTTGAACGGCAGCGGACGACTGCCATCGGCCCTGGGCTGCTGACGCACCTTGATCACCAGATCACCGGTTTCAGGTTTGGTGAAGATCAACTCGCCTCGAACGGAGAAATAGTCATCACCCTCAGGGAGGCTGTCGGTGAGATCGGCCGCATCAGGTGAAAGCGTGCTGGGCTCCCAGATCCCGGCAATTTGCAGATGCAGGTGATCCGTTTCGCGGCAGCGGGGATACACAACCCAGAGGTGGGGTTGATCCATCGGTAGATGTCGACGCATCAATGTCAGAACCCGACCAAGCACCACCGTCTCCAGTGCCTGACCGGTGCTGTCGGTCAGAACGCCGCGGGTGAGCTGGTCGTCGTCATGGGGGGTGTAGACACCACGGACAACACCGATGGCCCTGTACTGCAGCGGTTCGGTGACCGGGGGAATCGGGTGGTCGCGCATCTCAATCGGATCGGGCGGTTACAAAACCCGCAATGAACTGTAGCCAGAGCACCGCAGTCTCCTCAGACTGCGGTCAACGAAAGGTGATGGGATGGCACCGCCCCGGCGGCTTCTGTTCTCCGGGGTAGCGCTCACCACCGCAGGCTTGATCGGTTGGGGGCTGGCTGCTGTCTTCCCACCGCAGACCTCGGCGCTGGGCAGCCGCTCCGTGGTGAATCAAGAGATTCAAACCTTGCTGGCTCACCAGCAACAGGGGGACTTGTCCTCCAGGCAGCGATTTGAGCTGGTGGAGCGGCTGATTGCTATCCGTCGTTTTGATCAGGCCCTCGAAGTCTTGGCATCCTGGCGTGAGGACACTCCAGACACCGTCGAGCTCACCCTGCTGATTGCAGACCTGCGCCGTCGATCCGGGGACCACCTCGGTGCCGAACACGATCTCAATCAACTGCTGCGGCTACACCCCAACCAGCTCGATGCCGTGAAGCTCAAGGCGCTGGTTCTGCAGGACTCCGGCCGTGGTCGTGAAGCCATCCAGCAGGTGCAACAAGGCTTCAAACAGGCCAATGGGCCCCAACAACGCGACCTCGGGCTGTTGCTGGCTGATCTGCAAAGGCTCAACGGAGATCGTCCTGGCGCTCGCAAGCTGTACCGGGACCTCGCAGCACGCATGCCTCGTGATGCAGGCCCCGTGCTGGCGCTGGCCTTGCTGGAACAAGAAGACGGCAACACCGCTGGTGTTCAGGCCCTGTTAGCGGAGGCTCGACTGCGCCGTTCGGACAATCAACCGGATCCCCTGATCGATCAACTCGCTGGACGCTGGGGATTGGAGGCTGCCCGAGTCAGGGCTGTGCAACCGGCTGCTGCTGATACGCCTTGAGCGCCGCATCAATGGCATCGGACGGAGGCGTGGCATCGCTCATCGCACCGGCCTGACGGAGCCGGTTGATCAGGTCCAAAGGATTGGCGGCATCGAGGACGGAACCACCATCATTCGGTCCGACGTTATAGATCTCGCGCTCCTCGCGGGTCTGGTACGGCGCATCAACCTGAGCCATGACCAGCTGATCCGAGGTAACGGCAAGAACAGCGGCAATGGCGAGGCTGCTCACCGCGAATCCACGCATCATCGATAACGCCTATTCAGGTGGCCGAATGCTAAGCGTCACTTGCGACAGGAGCCGACCCGTGAAGATCGCTACGTGGAACGTGAACTCGGTGCGGACACGTCTCGACCAGGTGCTGGCCTGGCTGGAGCAGGAACAGCCAGACCTGCTCTGCCTTCAGGAGACCAAGGTCGATGACCCTTTATTCCCGAGCAAGGCGTTTGAAACGGCTGGTTGGCAGGTGAGTTTTCACGGCCAGAAGGCCTACAACGGCGTTGCCCTGGTCAGTCGCGTCCCACTGGACGATGTGCGCTTTGGGTTCAGCGCTGAACTTCCCGATGACCCGGAGGCCGTGGAACTGGGCCAGCAGAAGCGGGTCATCAGCGCGATGTTGGATGGCGTACGAGTCCTGAATCTGTACGTCCCTAACGGCTCCGGACTGAAATCCGAGAAATACCCCTACAAGCTGAGCTGGCTGTCATGCCTCAGGCGTTACGTCGACGCTCTGAGCGAACGCGGTGATCCCTTCTGCATGGTGGGCGATTTCAACATCGCCCCGGACGCCAGGGACATCCATGATCCGGAGCGTCTCAGTGGCGGCATCATGGCCAGCGATGCCGAACGCAGTGCCCTTCAGGAGGTTCTTGGCGAGCGTCTGCATGACGTGTTCCGGGTGTTTGAACCGGACACTGGTCACTGGAGTTGGTGGGACTATCGAACCGGAGCTTGGGATCGAGACCGGGGCTGGAGGATCGACCACATCTATCTATGCGACGACCTGCTGGGCCTGGCCAAAAGCTGTGTGATTCACAAAACGGTCCGTGGCAATCCGCAGCCCAGTGACCACGCACCGGTCAGCGTGGAGCTCGATTGGCCCCCTGCCGACGAGGACCTCGACGAGGATGAAGACCTCTTCCGCTAAGCAGGCAGACAAAGGGCGCGGCGATCAGAACACCTCAAACCCAGCAGGCTGCTCGTTCTGCCCCACTTGAAGTGTGACGGCACGACGCGCGGACTCCCCACAGGTTCGCGGGGTGGGCAGCACCTTGCCGGGGTTCGCGCGTCGCTCGGGATCGAACGCTTGACGCAGCAATCCCATGGTCTCAAGGTCATCGTCGTCGAACATCCAGTCGAGATAGCAGCGTTTGTCGGCACCGATGCCGTGTTCACCGCTGATGCTTCCCCCTGCATCCAGACATTCGCGCAGGATGTCGGCTCCGAGGGCTTTCACGCGCTGCTCCGCATCGGCCTCATTGGCGCGATACAGGATCAGAGGGTGGAGGTTGCCATCACCCGCGTGAAACACATTGGCCACCGGAAGACCATGCTTCTGGCTGAGCTGCTCAATCGCTGCCAAGACCCGCGGCAACGTACTGCGCGGAACCACACCGTCCTGGACGTAATAGGTCGGCGTGATCTTGCCAACGGCTGAAAACGCCGATTTGCGCCCCTTCCACAGCACAGCGCACTCCTTGGGATCCACCGCCCGTCGAAGCCCCCGTGCTCCAGCGGCCACACACAGAGCTTCCGCCCGTTCTGCGGAGGCCTCAACCTCCGAGGCCTGGCCGTCGAGCTCGATCAACAGAACGGCAGCCGCATCTCTGGGGTATTCGTCGTAGCCGAAGAAATCATCGACGGCATTGATCGTCATGCGATCCATGATTTCCATCCCCGCCGGCAACAGCCCCGCGGCGGTGACGGCGCGCACAGCCTCACCCGCGGCTTCCATGGTCTGAAAGTCGGCCAGCAGCACATTCACACACTCCGGTGCACGCAAGAGGCGCAGGGTGATGGCCGTGGCGATGCCAAGGGTGCCTTCACTGCCGATGAAGGCACCGCGAAGATCCAACTCCGGGGCTTCTGCCAGGCCATTACCCAGTTCGGTGACCGTGCCATCCGGCAGAACAACCTCCAGACGCAGCACGTGATTGCTTGTGACGCCGTATTTGAGGCAGTGAACGCCTCCAGAGTTTTCAGCGACATTGCCGCCGATGCTGCAGACAACCTGGCTGGATGGATCCGGGGCGTAGTAGTACCCCTCCCCGGCCACCGCACGGGTCACCCAACTGTTGATCACCCCGGGCTGCACGGTGATCGTCTGGTTGGCAAGGTCAAGGTCGAGCACCTCACGCATCCGACTGGTGACCACGAGCAACGCATCCTGATCAACCAAAGCGCCACCGGACAGTCCGGTTCCACTGCCACGGGCCACAAACGGAACGGCGTGATCCGAGCAGCAACGCAGCACGGACGCCACCTGATCTGTGGTCTCGGGGAGCACAGCCAGGGGTGGACAGTGGCGCTCAAGCGTCAGACCGTCACAGTCGTAACTGAGCAATTCCTGACGACGAGCAACGACGCCACGCGACGGGAGCAAGCGGCGGAGATCCCTTTCCAGCGCTGACCAGTCGTGGCTCAAAACCATCCTGCAATTCCCATCAGGCTACGAAGAAATCAGGGCTGAACTGAGTCGATCGAGACACAGATCAAACGGAACCGGTCGTTCTTGGGTCAGGATGTTGCACGGTTTGCAATTGCCTCTTGGCGTCGGTTCCCGTGACAACTCCTGCGTTGAACACCAGCCGTTCCCAGGCCATCTTCGGCGCAGCTCAGGGCCTGATGCCCGGAGGTGTGAGCTCTCCAGTCCGAGCGTTTAAATCCGTCGGTGGCCAGCCGATCGTGTTCGACCGGGTGAAGGGTCCCTACGCCTGGGACGTGGACGGAAACAAATACATCGATTACATCGGCAGCTGGGGCCCGGCCATCTGTGGCCATGCCCATCCGGAAGTCATCAGCGCTCTCCAAGAGGCCATTGAGAAGGGCACGAGCTTCGGTGCGCCCTGCGCCTTGGAGAACACCCTGGCTGAGATGGTGATCGACGCTGTGCCCAGCGTCGAAATGGTGCGCTTCGTGAACAGCGGCACGGAAGCCTGCATGGCTGTGCTCCGCCTGATCCGAGCCTTCACCGGCCGCGACAAGGTGATCAAATTCGAGGGCTGCTACCACGGCCACGCCGACATGTTCCTGGTCAAGGCCGGGTCCGGTGTAGCCACCCTCGGACTGCCCGACTCCCCGGGGGTTCCGCGCAGCACCACGGCCAACACCCTCACGGCCCCCTACAACGACCTGGAAGCCGTCAAGGCCCTGTTCGCGGAGAACCCCGATGCCATTGCCGGCGTCATCCTCGAACCGATCGTGGGCAATGCTGGGTTTATCCAGCCTGAACCTGGCTTCCTCGAGGGTCTGCGCGAACTCACCAAGGAAAACGGTGCTCTGCTCGTCTTTGACGAGGTGATGACCGGCTTCCGCATCAGCTACGGCGGAGCACAAGCCCATTTCGGGGTCACTCCCGACCTCACCACGATGGGCAAGGTGATCGGTGGTGGACTGCCGGTTGGTGCCTACGGCGGCCGCGCCGACATCATGCAGATGGTCGCTCCGGCCGGACCGATGTATCAAGCCGGCACACTCAGCGGCAATCCCCTGGCCATGACCGCCGGGATCAAGACCCTTGAGTTGCTCAAGCAGCCTGGCAGCTACGACAAACTGACGGCAACCACGAACAAGTTGGTGGCAGGGATTAAAGAGGCCGCGAAAGCAGCCGGACTGCCGATCACCTGCGCCAGCGTCAGCGCCATGTTCGGCTTCTTCCTCTGCGAAGGACCGGTACGTAATTTCGAAGAAGCGAAGGCCACCGATTCCGAGCGATTCGGACGGCTGCACCGAGCCATGCTTGAGCGCGGTGTCTATCTCGCCCCCTCGGCCTTCGAAGCGGGCTTTACCTCCTTGGCCCATTCCGACGCGGACATTGACGCCACGATCAACGCCTTCCGCGACAGTTTTGCTGAAGTCGCCTGATCCGGCGGTTTTTCAACACAACTATCACCTTGAGCAGCATCGGCCCCGTCGGTCCGATGCTGTTTTTTGATGAGGCCATGTCTGTCATTGCTTGAGGGTGCCCGATAACCGATCTGGATCGCTCTTAGCGACAGCCCGTCAAGCAGCGACACAAGCTCACTGCCCTTACTCCCACTTCCATGTCGGTGCTGCGGTGAGCTGTACCGATGGCAGTGTGGTGAGCGGCTGCAATGTGGAAAATGCGAGTTACGGCTTGAGCATGTGTGCCGAACGCGTGGCGTTGTTTGCCGCCATCAGTCAGGGCAAGCAACCGATGACTCTTGCCGTGAGCTGCGTTGACGCCCAGGACGACGCCCCACTCGCGTCACGGATGCCCTGCGGCGCCTGTCGGCAAGTCATGCAAGAGCTGCTGCCACCGGGAGCGGAGATTCAGATCGATGGAATCGGCAACAGACGCATCCAAGACCTGTTACCAGACAGCTTCCAACTTCAATCAGAGATGGATTAAATCCGTCCATCACCTCTGACAAGCGATAGAAGAATCTCTAGCTTGCAATTATGTCAAGGGAGACATGGGCATGCGTCGAAAGACATTGTGCTGGCTACTTTGCGTGCTCATCGCAATTGGCATACCAATCGCAACCGCAAGCTCGCCGCCCTCCTTCGCTGGCGACCTTAACAACGAAAGCGAGATCAAAGGGCAGTCCCCAACCCCGACAGTCCAACTCGAAGAACAACCTTTTTTCTGGATCTTGAAACCTACGCGAACAGCTGGGAAGATTCTTATCTTGGGAAAATTACAGGCTATACACCCGAATCTACACTTCTTCGCTTCTACGCGGCCATGGCCAGGGTGGGAGAAATTATTCGCGAAATCAGCGAACAAGCCCATAGCGAACCCGGACTTTTCTGGAACGAAAAAAGCCGCGAGAAGATACGGGAGGCAGAGATCTTATTTCAAATTGCCATACGCACAATCGACGACTCAGCCATCCCCACAAGCGTCCGCAAAGACGTTGAAGAAGAATCCGCCCTGAAGCTAAAAGAAATCCTTGACCACGTTTTTACCCACTCAAGAGAGAAAACAACCCTTCCGAAAGACAAGTCATTTCCCTCCTGGACCATGCCAGGGACAGCAATCACCGTCACACGACTAATCAACGACGATGCAAACAATGAAGACTATTACTTCTCACAAGAAACGGTTGAAAACATCGACAGAATGTATCGCTTCATCGACAGCTCTTCCGGGGCAGAACCGGTTGACGATCTCACAGCCGGCAATCAATATGCCTCCCCAAATCTATACGATCATTTCGCCTACACACCAGGCTATCTTATCCCACCTAAATGGTACGCACGCCTTCCTGAGGGAATTAAATCAACATTAGAAATTCCAATCGGCGACCAGAGCATTCTCCAGTACATCATGGCCAGCATTGTTGGCCTTATCTATCTGCCAATCACCTTCTTAAGCATTAAAAATCTCCTCAACACATACAGAGAACGCGATAAAAACAACATCAAGAGCACCGGAGCAAACCAGACTCTTCACCCAAGCTGGAAACGACTTCTTGTGGTCTTACCACTCGCGCCAGCCTCGATAGTCTCCAGAATTTTGACTGCAAATCGGATCAACTTTACAGGAAATGCACTCGTTAATTCAAACTGGCTCTTCGATATAGCGACCTTCATCTTCTCAGGCATCACAATCATTCTTTTATTTGAAGCAATCAGCAGCTCAGGCGCGATCTGGATGATGCGTTTTCGAGGGCGAAGTTCCAGCCTTGAACTCAATAGAATGCGCAACTTGATCATGCCATTCTCGAGATTTTTAGGAGCAATTTGCGCCGTAATCCTCCTCTACCAACTCCTCCTGAGACTCGGCATGCCACCCAATGCCGTGATTGCCTTTTCCGCCGTCCCAGGCCTGGCCATAGGCCTGGGAGGCTCACGCCTCCTCAGCAACCTCTTTGCAGGTATTGCCATTCAATCCGACAGGCCAATCCGCGTCGGAGAGTTCTGCAAGATTGGGGGAGATACGGGCTTTGTCTCAAGGATAGGCCTGCGTTCAATTGACATGATCACACTATCTGGCCGAATCACAATCCCCAACAACAAGGTTGAGGATGCAACTATTTTAAATTACTCAGGCAGAAGTAATTCCTTTGCCGACAATGCAGCAATCACCCAAGGCATTGACATTGAAGTCAAAGCCCCAGACGAATTCGGCACTGGCCAGCTCAATGAAACAATCCGACGTATCTCACAATTCATAAACAATCATCTAAACCTGAATCGTCCTGTCGTCCACTTCAGCCAGGAAGACTCGAAAAGCTCAACACTCATCCTCACAGCGAAAACATCAACTGACAATTGGAACGACTTCTTAAACGCCAAGCAAGAGCTCAGCGCCGAAGTAAAAACGATCATCGCCATCGTCAAGAATCTAAAACATACAGTCAGCATTGACTATCAGACCCCTCGCGACAAGCGAGATATTGTACCCAACATCATCCGCAGCGCAGTCAACGCAGACCCGGATCTTTCCATAACCGCATGCAGATTATCTTCTCTATCCGAATACAGCATAGACTTCACTTTTTTAATCGATTCAACTCACAGCGATGCAGGAAAATTTTTCGACTCTATTGCCGCAATGAAAGCTGCAATTTTATTGGCATTTGAAGAGAATCGGATTACCATTCCGTTTCCAACATCAGTGGAAATCCAACGCCACAATAGCGACAACCACATCACGTCAAGTCGATAACCTCTGCGACGATCCCTGCTTCAGCCACTCCACCCTTTCCTCCAACGGGCTAAAGCTTTATGGGGATCGGCAATTTCGTCAATGTTGGTATACACATACTGATGCCAGCCCTGTTTGGGGAGGCCAGCAAACAACATCAGGTTCAAGGGATAATCCTCTGAATCAGTGCACCGACGGAAATCATCGCGAAATAAGAACGTCGGCTTATCCAACGCGATGGCTGCACCCAGTTCCACCATCACACCCTCATCCGGAGGGGTTCCATTGACGATGGCAAACAACACATCAGCGTCGCGCACATCCTGGAGATCCCGTTGTGCCACGGCATAGGCCCAGCCAGGTTCCGCCATATCCACCTGACCATTGCGGTCGAAAGGTTCCCAGACCTCAAACCCCATCGCCTGGAGTCGCTCGATAAATTCCGGTAGCAACAAACGACGCCACTGCGACGCGAAGCCATAGGGCGACGCGAGATACAAACGAGGCTGAGACATCAGGGCAAACCACGGGAGAGGCGATAGGCCTGCTCATCAGCCTCCGCTTGAGCAGAACTTTCCCAGGGAAACACCAACCAATCAGGGCTCAGGCTGATCTCCGCAGCGAACCACCAATCCGGCGGTACCTTGCTGATCCAGACCGCATAGGTCGCCTGTGGCCAATGCTGGCGCAAGGCCTTCAGCGTCCGCCCTGATTCATACACATCGTCGACGATCAACGAGTCGCCATCGGGCTGCAGCTGGAGCGGCAGCTCCAATGCATGGCTCAGGGCCACCCCCAGACAAAGCCCTCCACGGGGCACCCCATGGATCCCACTGAAGGGCTGATCACGAAATCGTTCGGCCAACAGGCCGACGCAGCGATCGAACTGGAGCCAATCGAGTTGCTTCATGCCGGGAGAATGACATCCGATGGTGATTCACGACCGATGCATCCAGACATTCCCGCACAGGAACAGGTGCGCAAATGGTTCCGCAGCCATCTTCTGGACCGGGAGGTGGAACTCCAGGATCTCTACGACCTGCCCCAAGGAGAGCTGGATCTGCTGATGGCGGAAACCGCAGAGATCCGCTCGGATCATGACAACCGTTCCCGCAGTCATGGACGCTGGTGCACCGCTGGTTACGTCCTCGAACTGGCCCGATTGATTGACCGCCGAAGGGCTGAGAACAGCCGCCTGCACTGACCACCGCTCGAGGATGTCGATCAAGAGGAGGCGCGCCCGAGAGACCGCATCAGACCCGACCACCAGGTCGGCCCAGATCGATGGGTCGCATCCCTGCGCAGCACCTTGAGCACACGCTTCTGATAGCTGATCTTCTCGGGGTTCCCTGCCAACACCGCCTCGATCTCTCGAATCTGCGCCTTGATCGAACGATCCCGAAACACCGCCTGAATCGAAGCAACGCTCTGGCGCAGTGTCTCCTTGGCCTGGTCAGGATCGTCCGGCATGGCTTGGCGTAAGCGGGCCAGCATGGCCGTCTCAATCGACACCGTGTAGGGGTCGTCCTGATCGGGTTGATGGCTCAGCACCTTGAGCAAAAACGCAACGCGTGCATGTCGACTGGGGAACGACGGAAGCGAGGCAGCCTGACTGCCGCCGGATAGGGCAACCGGCTTGCGCCCGGTACTTCGCGCCAACGTGCGCTGAACCACGCCACCCTCCTTGAGCAGCAGATCATCCAAACCACGCAGGTAATAGTGCTGAACCGGGAACACAAGCCCATCACGGATCCCCAACCGACGCCCATCCCCCTGCGTCCCGGAGCGATGCAAACCAAGACCGGTCAGGCAGCGGGTGCGCATCACGGACTTGATCTGAGGAAAAACAAAAAACCGTTTGCGCGTGGCTTCAAATCCTTGGTCCTCCAGGGTTGCCGTCATGCGCCAGGGCATAGCCAGCGACTGAAAATCCTCCTGTTGAATGAAACTAATGAGCTCAGGGTGCAGATATTCATCAGCATCAATGACCGCGACATAATCCTCGCGAATCAACTCACGAACAGCACCAATTTTCTGGCCCTCAACCTCAGTGAACCCAAATCCATTCCGAGCCAAGATCTCACGACACAGGGGCGCAGAACCTGGCGCGATCACAAAGTAAAACTGATCAATACCAATTTTTTGATGATGATCTATAAATGACTGAAGATAAGGTGCTTCGCCGTCAAAAACTCTTACAACAACAGCGCTACTCTTTGCCAAGGCAGCAAAACAGAGAATTTGAATTTACCATGAACCGAACAAACAGTGACCCCAACTGACGCCCATGGGAGAACGCAGAACAGTCCTGGCCTCGCATGCACTTGTGATCGCCGCTCTTGGCGCAAGCCTCGTTCAGCCATCGGCTCTTGCACGGGACATCGACCCCGCCGTGATCGACACCTGCAAAGACGCCAGAGATTTTGAAGGATGCGTCAATGCCTTCTCCTCGCAGAGCGCAACACCTGGCGAGCGAGACAACCCAGCAGCTGCGAACAATCCGGAACAGTGCAATGACGACGGATGGTGCATCGCCAATGCCGGGCTTGACATCTTTGGCCTACCCAAGGTCGTTGGATGGAGCTACAAAACCCTCGATAATGGCATTCATTACCGAGGACCAAAGCTCTACAAAATCAAACACAAGGGGAAGTCAAATCGCTACCTTGGCCAGAAATTTGTTCATCACTACTACCAAGAAGCGATACCCGCCACATCCGGTTACTACAGAACAGTTAGTGCTGGACGAAAACAATGTGGGTACAACGCTAACGGTTCCTATTACTGCTACACAACGGCACCTCGTCGTGAATGGGTCCCCGGTCAACCGGGTCAGGCCGGTGGCTCACGGGTGCGGCACTACACCTGGGTTGGCGACTGTATTGACAAAACATACGCGTATTACGAGAAGGGGCGACTCAGAGGGAAATGGAAAAAGGGTGAGCCCCCCTCCACATGCGACTCAATCGAAACCCTTCCCCGGCTTCGGATCAAACTCTGATGCAGCGTTTCAACGTCTCCCTCAGCGGTAGTTCTCAAACTGCAGGGGCACATCAAGGTCGTCCTCTTTGGTCTTGAGCAGTTGAATCGCCTGCTGGAGGTCGTCCTTGCTTTTTCCAGTGATCCTCAAGCTCTCACCCTGAATCGCCACAGTCACTTTCTTGAGATCATCGCGCACACTTTTGCTCAGCTTTTTCGCCAGATCTTGACTCAATCCCTTGCGCAACTTAACCACTTGTTTAACACGATTCCCGCCAACAGTTTCAGGCGTCTGAAAATCAAAGATTTTCAGTGAGAGGTTGCGCTTGGTGGCCTTGGCCCGCAGGACATCCTCCACAGCCTGAAGCGTCATATCGCTGGCCGTGGTGATGATCACCTCGGTGTCCTCCAAGGCGATGTCTGTATTGGAATCCTTGAGGTCGTAGCGGTTGCCCACATCCCGGCGCACCTGATCCAGGGTGTTGACCAGCTCCTGCCGGTCAAAATCGGACACCACATCAAAGGAATAGGTGCTGGCCATCACTCACGTTCGCAGGCTGTCCCAGCTTAGAAACGGGGTGAGCATCCCTCAAGCAAGACCTGGACTGAAACCGTGCTCGCTAAGGTCTGATCCTATTTTGGTCTGGTCATGGCAGCATTCGCCTGGGCGCTTTGTCTGATGGGGGCCGTCGTCATGGCGAGCATCGTGCTCACCGGTGCCGGACGGGCCAAAGCCGATTTCACCCTGGATGACCTCAAGGCTCCCAGGGCCATGTTCGATCGCCTTCCACCCTTCGGACAACGGGCTGTCTGGGCCCAGGACAACAGCTGGGAAGCGCTCACCTTGGGGGCACCGGCCATGTTGCTGTGCCTGATCGCAGGGGTGGACAGCACAACGGCCATCGCAGCAGCCTGGGCCTGGCCTGCTGTGCGTTGTCTCTATCTCGTCGCCTACGTGGGCAATATTCCACCGCTGCGGGGACTCTGCTGGGCGTCTGGAGTCACAGCCGTTGGTATCTGCTACGTGGAAGGCCTACGCGCTGTCATAGCCGGCGGTTGAGTGTCGAATCAATCGAAGTAGAGAAGGCTGACGACTTTCCCCATATCTTCCGCAGTCCGGCTGCTGGCCAGCAAAGTCTCACTATCGTGAAAGGCCAGGCAAATCAACTGGTCGCAACGGTTGATGATTTCCTGATTGCAGAGACTACTGGCCATCGGCAAGGGCAGGTCATCCTGCTCAGGCTTCTCCACTAGATGGAGAACACGATCGAGCAGATCACAGATTTCAGAGGGTTGACGACCCAGACTTTGTGGGAGCAGAACCGTGAGCTTGGCTGGGTCGACGGCAAGGGCCCCGCGGATCACAGCGGCATTCACCCCCTGGGAACCAGATGTGAGCAATGAGTGGCCCTCTTGCACCAACGATCGTGCCACCAGTTCAATCAGATGAATGGCCACTACAGGAACGTGACGGCTACCGAGAATGGCAATCCTTCTCTTCCCTTTGTCTTGAAGTAACGCCAGCTCCTGAGCCAGTGTGTCGACGCTATCGAGAGCGGGCAGATCAAGGGACTGACCCAAGGAAACACCAGGTTCTTGCATCAGAAATTAGCAACACTCATCGAGAGAGAACGGGTAAATCCAATACTTCAAACAGACGGTCAAGTCGGCAATGCTCCTCCACAAGACGGAAGGCGTAGGTGGCTTTGACAGTTTCATGCAGACGCACGTGACCGAAGGCCTGCTCAATCACCTCCACTGTGGCCAAGGTGTCGTGATCCACTTTGAGTAAAGGAACATCCAGCTCCTCCGCTCTGCTGATCAGTTGAGGCAGAGGTTCACCAGCACCGGTGAGGATCAGGCACTGTGTGGACGCCTCCAGCGCCGCCAATTGAATGTCGGTTCGGTCAGCACCTGTGACCACAGCCATATTGCGCCGGCGACGGAAAAATTCCATCGCCGAGTTGACATTCATCGCTCCAATACTGAGTGTTTCAACCAACAACTCCTGCCGCTCAGGACAACAAATCACTCGAGCATCGAGACGGCGCACCAACTCACCCACCGTGACGCTGCGCAGCAACGGCGAACGGGGCATGACGCCGTAGACCGTTAGGCCGAGGTTTTCCAACGCTGGGACCACCTGACGCTCCAGGCTTTCCACTTCGTCGGGAGTCACCGCGTTCAACACCACCCCGGCCAGACGATCACCAAGAATTTGTTTGGCAGCCAGAAGGGCATCCACACTGCAGCTATCGCGCCAGAGATGCACCAGCACAACCTGGGCCTCAAACCCTTCGGCCAGTTGAGGCAGGCTGAGCCCGTACAACAGCCCCTCCTGAAGACTGCCGGCACATTCGAGCAAGGTGAATCCCTCCTCGGCGGCGATCTGCTGCTTCAACTGATCAAAGCCCTCTCCTGCCATCAGATCGCCCTGTCCCAGTCGCAGGGTCGCCGTGGTGGGAGACAACAGATGCAGTGATGGAATCAGATGAGCCTCAGGCAGCCCCAGCGTGTCTCCGACGAAGCGAACGTCATCATCGATCAGCGGCTGAGGCAGCGGTCCCTTGGCGGGATCCCACTCCAAACTTGTTGCCAAAGGCTTGCCGAAACGGATGGGCAAACCGGAGCGAATCAACTGTTGGGCAATCCCAAGCACCAGGGCGGATTTTCCACTGAACGGCTCACAGGATCCGATCAACAGAGTCGTTCCCATGTCCGTCAGCCAAGTGCTCTTGGCAATTGAATCTAGGCGTGATCAGCGATCGGTTCAGCGCCAATCAGCAACCAATGCCAAAACCCATCAGGCAAATCAGACATCCCAGCATCCCCGCGTTCCATCAGCCAGACCACCAATTGCTGGGTTGCGACCTCAAACTCGTAGCCAAGCGCAGGCTGAGCCGGGAAAGTCAGCTGACAGGTCAGCGGTTCCAACGGAGCTTTGGCGGGAGACCAGCGCAACTCAAAGACGTGATCGGCCCGTCCTGTCACAACGCGGGATCCCTTCAGGCTTCCCATCTCCAAAAGCCCTAGCGCCTTCCGGAGATCATCCTCACGTTCCAGCCCCCCGCAATAGGGCGCGTAGAACGCAACAAGTGCAGCATCACTGAGAGCAGGCAAACAGAGCGAACAGCTGCTTTCAAGGATGCCCCAAGCTGGAGGAATGGCCCACCCCGATCCCAAAGCCAATCCCTGGCGGAATCAGCGCATCGGTATCACCGGCGCCCGCGGAGCCCTCGGACAAGCCCTGACGGCGCACTTCCGTTCCAAGGGAGCGCATGTCACAGGGTTGACCCACAGTCCGCCCCCCGCGCCTGAGCCGGACGCTGGCCCTCACCAGTGGCTGCAGTGGACATCCGGGCAAGAGGAGGCCTTGCTTGAGGACTTGCGTCACCTGGATCTGCTCGTGCTGAACCACGGGATCAACCCGCAGGGGCTTCAAAGCCCCGACGCGCTGACCCACAGCATCGAAATCAACGCCCTCAGCAGCTGGCGCCTGATTCAACTGTTCGAACGCTGCACTGCCGACGATCCCGACGCCCGCCCGCGGGAGATCTGGGTCAATACATCGGAAGCCGAAATCCAACCGGCCATCAGTCCGGCCTACGAAATCAGCAAAAGGTTGATCGGACAGTTGGTGAGCATTCACGGGGCTATCCGCCCCAGAGAGGAACGAGAGCGGCTCCGGCTGCGCAAATTGGTCCTCGGTCCGTTCCGATCGGATCTCAACCCCATCGGCGTGATGACCGCGGGCTTTGTCGCCCAGCAAATTCTGTGGCAGGCCGGGCTTGGACTCCGATTGATCATCGTCAGCCCGAACCCCCTGACCTACGTCCTTATGCCGGTCACGGAGCTCGGCCGTCGGCTCTACAGCTCCGTCCTCAATCCCCCCGGTCGGTAAGGATCTCGCAGCCGTCAGACGTGACCAGAACCGTGTGCTCCCACTGGGCTGATAAGGACCCATCCCTGGTTACGACGGTCCAACGATCCTTCAGGGTGCGACACGCTTTGCTACCGGCATTGAGGATCGGCTCAATCGCGAGGGTCATCCCCGGGCGGAGGGTGACATTGGGCAAGTCATCCGTGCGGAAGTTGAACACCGACGGTTCTTCGTGGAGATTGCGCCCAACACCGTGACCGGTGTAGTCCTCCACCACGCTGAAGCCATTGGCCTTCACGTGATCTTCAACGGCCCCGGCAATGTCGAGCAAGGTGTTGCCGGCTTTGACCTGTCCAAGGCCTGCCATCAGGGATTCCCGTGCGACGCGGCTGAGGGTCTGCGCTTCCTCGCTGGCCTCGCCGACGCAAATGGTGACGCAGCTATCACCGTGATAGCCCTCGAAGTAAGCACCGGTATCGACCTTCAACAGATCACCCTTGCGAATCACGCGCTTGGGGCTGGGGATGCCATGCACCACCTCGTTGTTAATGCTGGCGCAGATGCTGGCGGGGAAGCCGTGATACCCCTTGAAACTGGGTGTGGCGCCCATTTCACGGATCCGTCGTTCTGCCAACGCATCGAGATCACCCGTCGTTTGCCCGGGCTCAACGCTCTGCATCACCTCCCGCAGCACGGTGGCCACGATGGAGCTTGCCTGCCGCATGATTTTCACCTCCCGGGCCGATTTGATTTCGACGCCGCGGCGTTTCTGGATCCGGGGACCCGTCGCGGTGACACGCGCTTCCTGGGTGGATGCCAGGAGATCTGCAAAGAGATTCATTCAGCCTTTGACGAACGGCTGCACAAGTCCAGGCAGGACTGCGAGGCCAGAGTGATATCCGTCAAGCTATCAAGGCTTTCCATACCGATGCCGGACCATGACGCTGGTGAACCAGCTTCGAGCACTGCATCGATGGGTTGCTCCACTTGTGGTGCTGCCCCTGCTGCTCACAGTCACCACTGGGGTGAGCTACCGCCTGGCCCGGGACTGGTTCGGAGCCGAACGGGATGACGTGCACTGGCTGATGACCCTCCATGAGGGGGAATGGCTGGGATCCAGCCTGGAACCCGTCGTCGTTTTGCTCAATGCGTTGGGTTTGCTGTGGATGTTGATCACAGGGGGGGCTTTGATCATCGAGCGCTGGCGTCGGCAGGTACAGTGATTGTTTGGCGAAACAACGCGGAGCTGGGATGGCAGCCGATCCGAAGGACACCACGGTGACCGAAGAAAGCACTGAACAGGGAACCGTGGCCGTGGCAACCAAGCCTGCGTCTGCAACCCCTGGCAAAAAACTGAGCGCTGAAGAGCAGATCCGTGCCTTCGAGACGGCTCAGCAGAAGACAGAACTTCCTGACATTTATGTCGGGGACACCGTTCGTGTTGGCGTTCGCATCAGCGAGGGAAACAAAGAGCGCGTTCAGCCGTATGAAGGTGTCGTGATCGCAAAGCGTCACGGCGGTCTCAGCGAAACGATCACCGTTCGCCGCATTTTCCAGGGCATCGGTGTGGAGCGAGTGTTCATGCTCCACAGCCCTCAAGTGGCTTCCATCAAGGTGGAGCGGCGCGGTAAAGTTCGCAGGGCGAAGCTTTTCTATCTGCGGGAACGGGTGGGTAAGGCCACCCGCGTGAAGCAGCGCTTCGATCGCTGAGGTTTCGGCCTCGTTCAATCCAGTTGCCAACATTCCGTGTGTTGGCTGAGGGGTCCATCGCCTTGCGCCGTTAGTTCAGTTGGTAGAACGCAGGTCTCCAAAACCTGATGTCGGGGGTTCGAGTCCTCCACGGCGCGTCCGATGCCCCCTCGTGCAGTTTCCCGGTTCTCAGCATGGAGTTGGATCTTCAACCTGGTGATGTCGTGAAGGTTCTCGAATCCGCCGCTCTTGGCTGGGTTCGTGCCCGCGTTATCCGTGTCAAATCTGGCGGTCGTGTCGTCGTGCAAAGCGACCAAGGTCGTGAATTCACGGCTCGCGGCAACCAAGTTCGTCTCATTGAGCCCGCAGGTTTCCGTCCTTGAGCTGAGTGATGCATCCCAGAAGGGAAAGTTGCCGGTGGCCCACGCCCCCGGTTTTTTAATGGCGAGGCCTCGCCGTTGATCGGGATCAGGTCCTCGTGGAGCGTGGCCAGATGGTCAACACGCTGACGCAACGTCAGCAAAAGCTGCTGAATCGTCGGTTCTTCAGCGACGTCACGACGCGTCACCAGACTCTCTCCACTGACCAAACCGAGATCAAAGTCGAGAGGGATCAGCCCCGGCATGACGGCCAGCGCCAGCGATGTGGCATAGCTCAGCGTGACCTGATCCTGGGTTCGTCCTTGCCAAGCCTCAGGCTTGTAGCGCTTCATGCGCGCAACCGACGTCCAGAGCCCCAAGCCTCGCAAGCGTTGTTCCGTCATCGGGAATAGTCCCGACGGAAGTGCAAGGCTCGGATAGGGGTCGAGGTCTGCAGCCGTGAGTCCCGGAACACCCGCCAAAGGGTGCTGGGCATCAGCTACCAGGTACACCGGCGTACGGCACAGATCGATCACCAGCAGATCCGGGTCGGTGGCATCGGACAGATCAGGCTGATAGCTGCCGATCCAGGCATCGATGACACGGTCACGCAGCAACTGCAACGGCCGATGCATCCCCACATGATCCCAGCAACCTCCGACCCAACCCTCCGGCAGCGGTTGAGCCAACTGCGGACCTGCCCAGAAATTGGCTTCCAAGCGGAGGCTTTGAGCCGATCCCGACCGCAAGCGATGCAATTGATGGACCGCACGCTCCATCAGCAGCAACTCCTGATCGCCAGCCAACTGCCATTCACCCTCCTCGCGCTGCATGGACAAACCAAGGCAGCGCAACGTCTCGGCATTGCGCCTGGAGACCGTGCTTTGGGCGCAGTGCAGGCGCTCGGCGGTGATCTCGCCCGACCGCAACCAGATCTGCGTGTCGAGCATCGCCAGGTCCTCCAGCCCCACCATCTCTGAAACGCCTGTCTCTCAACCAGAGCTCCAGTTCAGGGGGTGATCCCTTGCCGAGCAAGCCGATTGGGGGATTTATCCGACTTCTGCATAAAGCTCAGCCCTGAGCAGCGTGACGACCTGTTGACGGAGGGCAGGGCAACAGTCGATACTTTCTGAGTCGCGCAAGCGACACAGGTCAGATTCCAACGGACGAGAACCGTCGATCTGAATCCGATCTGGGACCGTAGTTCAACCGGTTAGAGCACCGCCCTGTCACGGCGGAAGTTGCGGGTTCGAATCCCGTCGGTCCCGTTCCACCACCCGAGCCACACCATGGTGCGTGTTCGTCTGGCCCCGAGTCCAACGGGCACACTCCACATTGGAACGGCACGAACAGCTGTGTTCAACTGGCTGTTTGCACGCAACCAGAACGGCAAATTCCTGCTGAGGATCGAAGACACCGACAAAGAACGATCCAAACCGGAATTCACCGCCAACATTCTTGAGGGGCTGACCTGGCTGGGGATCGACTGGGATGACGAGCCGCTGATTCAGAGCGAACAGGTCGCCGAGCACCGTGCCGCCATCCAAATCCTTCTGGATCGTGGATTGGCCTACCGCTGCTACGCCAGCGAAGAGGAACTCGCCACCATGCGAGACCTGCAGAAAGCGGCGAATCAAGCCCCGCGTTACGACAACCGCCATCGCGACCTGACGCCAGAGCAAGAAACCGCTTTCCAAGCCGAGGGTCGAGAGGCGGTCGTGCGCTTCCGCATCGACGATGACGCCTCGATCCAGTGGATGGATCTTGTACGGGGTGCCATGCAGTGGCGCGGAGCAGACCTCGGAGGCGACATGGTGATCGCCCGTCGTGCACCGGCCGACCAAATCGGAGACCCCCTCTACAACCTGGTTGTGGTGGTTGATGACGCTGCCATGGAGATCACCCACGTGATTCGTGGTGAAGATCACATTGCCAACACTGCCAAACAACTTCTGCTCTACGAGGCCTTGGGTCTCGCTGTTCCAGTCTTCGCCCATGCTCCGCTCATCCTGAATGCAGAGGGACGCAAGCTCTCCAAGCGCGATGGAGTCACCTCAATCAATGACTTCCGCAACCTGGGTTACACCGCAGAGGCCATCGCGAATTACATGACCCTGCTGGGCTGGTCAGTGCCGGAGGGCATGGACGAACGGTTCACGCTCCAACAGGCCGCTGACGTCTTCAGTTTTGATCGCGTCAACAAAGCCGGGGCCCGATTTGATTGGGACAAACTCAATTGGCTGAACGCACAGATTCTTCACAGCTGGTCACCCCAGCAGCTTGAAGAGGCGCTTACACCACTGTGGCTGGCTCAGTCCTGGACACTTCCGGACGATCCAAGCTGGCTGGAGGATCTCTGCCGGTTGCTGGGCCCCTCGCTCACGCTGATCCAGGACGGAGTGGAGCAAGCCCGGCCATTCTTCACCACCCCGGCTCTCGAAGCCGACGGAGAACAACAACTCAATCAAGAGGGCGCCAAGCCTGCACTTCAAGCTCTGGTGGACGCTTTAGAGCAAACCCCATGGGATGGGAACGATCCCGCCACAGCCCAGGCGCTCTTGGGCGCTGCCGCCAAGACGGCAGGAGTCAAGAAAGGCGTGATCATGAAATCGTTGCGAGCTGCACTGCTGGGCAGGCTGCAAGGTCCTGATCTGATCACCACGTGGTCACTCTTGGCACGACTCGGACACGACCGTGGCCGACTCAAGAGCTGCCTCAGCTGAGGCGGCCGGTTCAGCAGAACTGTCATCGGTCACCAGGCCCAACGCACGAGCCAGTGGTTGCGCGGTCAGCCCCTGCAGGCCAACGGTCATCAGGATTGTGAGGAAGACCAGACCCTGCAGCCGACCCGCACCCAAGATTCCCGCCTGTTCAAGGCGAATCGAAAACAGTGAGGCCACAGCGGCAGTGACGATGCCGCGCGGAGCCAACCAGCTCAAAAAGAGCCGTTGCTTGGAATCCAAGGGCAGGCCGATCGTGGCCACACTGACCGCCACGGGTCGTGCCACCAGCATCAGCACCAACACGCAACTGATCCCACCCCAGCCCAGTGGACTGAGTTCCGCCCACGACACATCGGCCGCCAACAGGGGAAACATCATCGTGATCGCCAGCTGGGCGAGTTGCTGGATCAGATCGTCAAGGTCCGCAGCCTGACTGCATGGACGACGCCCGACCACAAACCCCGCAGCAACCGAGGCCGGCAAGCCCGACTCCGGCAGCAGCCATTCGCTGATTCCATACATGAGAAACAGCATTCCCAGGCTGAGCTGCAACGGCAAGCCTGTGCTCTGCTCCGCATTGAGACGACGCAACAGCTCAGACAACAGCCAACCAACGCTGGCGCCGATCAACACACCGCCACCCAAACGGGACAGCAGACCAACAAGCAGCTCACGCCAGCCGTGCAAATCGCCCAGCACCAGCTCTAACAACAGCAACGCCAACACTGCCCCGATGGGCTCGAGCACCAGCCCTTCGGCTTCCAGCACATCCCCGAGAGGGGCGGCCAACCGGATCTGTCGAATCAACGGCGTGACCACGGTCGGCCCCGTCGCCAGAACAATGGCGCTGTACACAGAAGCGACAGGCCAGCTGAGACCCGCCAGCCAGTGGGCCGCGATCAGACCGGCACCCAGGGAGACCAGCAGGCGCAGCAGGGAAATCCGCAGCACGGTGGCCTTGATGGTGCTGCCGGGCAAGCGGAGGTTCAACCCACCATCGAACAGCACGAGGCTGACCAGAAGTCCGACGATGGTGCCCAAGCCCTGGCCGAGATCCAGGGGTTCGACCAAACCCAGGCCTGAACGGCCGATCAACAGACCGGAGAGCAGCAGCAAAACAACGCCCGGGAGCCCAGACAACGCAGCCAGCAAGCGTGCTGTGGCACCCGAAAAAACTGTGATTCCCCAGAGCAGGCCGAGACCCTCAGTCGTCATCGACAGAGGAGAACTGAGGTTCCACGCGAACGCCGATCACCGCCTCTGGGCGAACAACCAGGTACTCGCCCTCAAGATCACTGATCGGAACATTGACAAATCCACCTTGACCTTCGGCATTGACGATGCCTTGGTACCACTGCTGAAAGGTCTCGAGTTTTGGAAAATGAACCCGTTCGGTCTGCCCTCCAGCGAGGTGAAGGTGCACGGCATAACGACGTGGGGTGCGAGACATCAGTACGAACCGAGAACCGGCGGCCTCGCTTCAGGATGACGGATGAAGCAAGACTCTGCCCAAACCAGAGGTTGCAGCACCCTATCCCTTGGGGCATAGAGGGGGTGGCGGGGCTGACCACTGCGGGTGAGTCCCAACATCAACGGGCCACAGTGATCCGGGCAACGCTTGATCCGTTGCTGGCAGAAAGGCTCCAACACCCGCTGCACCATGCAGCTGCGCTGAAACATGCTGCCCTTCGCTCCCCACCCCAGCCAAAGATCCATCAAGCCCTGATCTGCCCAACGTGCGAACCAGGCGGCAAGGACCGCGTCATTCTCGACACCGACCGGATCATGGACCGTACGCAAGGCTGCCGGATGCGGAGACCTCCGCGCAAACAGGTTCAATACGACCAGCTCAGCGAAACCCCAGACCATCGCAAAACCGATCAGACGTCGCAGGGTTGGATCATTGCGTCGGGCATCTGCCGTTGATGGATTGAGACCAATGAACAGCAAGGTCCGTGGCCCATCAGCGCCCGCTTGACGAGCCGCAGCCCCTTGAGCAACAGCCAGGCGTCGTCGCAACCACCAGCGGTA
Source organism: Synechococcus sp. (assembly GCA_049619435.1). GTDB lineage: Bacteria > Cyanobacteriota > Cyanobacteriia > PCC-6307 > Cyanobiaceae > Parasynechococcus. The sequence continues at coordinate 73,060 of JBMZMY010000001.1, read as the reverse complement.
CAGGCCATCACCACTGAAGCTGGCGTCAGACGCCGAGATGGGATCGGCAGAGCTGGAGAATCCGTTGACTGGCCTGGCCATCACCGAAGGGATTAACGGCTCGCGACATTGCGTCATAGGCAGTCTGATCGCTGAGCAAACGCGACGCTTCCGCCGCGATGCTGTCGGGATCAGTCCCGATCAATCGCGCTGTTCCGGCATCCACAGCCTCAGGGCGTTCGGTGGTGCGGCGCAGGACCAACACGGGTTTTCCGAGCGCCGGCGCCTCCTCCTGCAATCCACCCGAATCGGTTAACAGCAGCGTGCAGCCCTTCATCGCAGCCACCAGACGGTCGTAGTCCAGGGGTTCAGTGAGAGTGACCCTGGGGTGGTCGCCAAGCATGTCCTGCAGCGGCTCACGCACCGTGGGGTTGCGATGCAGTGGCAGGAGCAGGGCCGCATCAGGGTGTCGGTCCAGAACCTCCAGGATTCCAGCCGCAATGTCCCGCAGGCGGTCCCCCCAATTCTCACGACGGTGGACCGTGGCCAGAATCACACGCTGGGCTTGCCAGTCCAAGCCTTCAAAGGTGAGGGGCGGAGCCGATTCAGCCATCTGCAACAACGCATCGATCACGGTGTTGCCCGTGATTGCAACGGTTCCGATCACACCAGAAGCACGCAGGTTCTTCTCCGCCGTTGCGGTGGGCGCAAAGTGGAGACTGGCGATCTGAGAGAGCAAACGCCGGTTCGCTTCTTCGGGGAAAGGATCGAACAGGTTGTCTGTGCGCAGCCCGGCTTCGACATGACCAACCGGGATCTGCTCGTAGAACGCCGCCAGTCCTGCAGCGAACGCGGTGGTGGTGTCCCCTTGAACCAAAACCAAGCGCGGGGGATAAGCCTGAAACTCATCACGCAGCCCCTGCAGAGCACCACAGGTCACGTGGGTCAGCGTTTGGCGCGGGGCCATCAAGCCCAAATCACTATCGGCCTCAAGGCCGAAAAGCTCCATGACCTGAGCCACCATCTCGCGGTGCTGTCCTGTGAGGACAACCCGGGTCCTGAGCGCATCACACGCTTGGAACATGCGAATGACCGGAGCGAGCTTGATGGCCTCCGGCCGCGTCCCCAGAACAATCGTGACGCGGGGCAACTCCGCCATGGGTTCACCGGTGATCGATGAATCCTACGGAGGTCAATGGGGTTTCACTCGAAGAAACGGACACATTGGACTTGCCGATTGCGTGGCCATGACGATGCTGAGGACGTGTCAGCTTTGCCGTGGTGAGTCAACCGGTCTTTCCCCCAAGCTTTCCTGCGAAACCAGCCGGCATCAATCCAGGTCAGGGACCACGTCCAACAAACCCAGCGCCAACGCAGGCCGCGCCAACGCAGTCAGCCCCACCTCAGTCAGCACCCAGCCGACCAGCACCGCTTCAGCCCACAGCAGCAGCATCCGGCGAAGGAGCTCCAACGCTGGAATCGATCGTGCGCACGGCGTACGAGAACAGCCATTCCGATGTTCACCTCGGTGTGGGTGAGCAACCCCGCTACCGCGCCCGAGGAGAGATGCTGACAACGGAGTGGCCTGTGACCACGCAAGCGGTCTTCCGAGGTTGGTTACAGGAAATCCTGACGCCTCAGCAAATCGACGCTTTTTTCAGAGAGAAGGAGTTCGACGGATCCCATGCCTTCTCCTTTGTTCGCATTCGCATCAACCTGCTCGACTCCTTTCGGGGTCCAGCCATGGTGTTGCGGCTGATTCCCCAAACCATCCTGACAATGGAGCAGCTCCAGCTGCCTGAGGTGATGCGGCAGCTCGCGGCCCGGCCGAAAGGCCTGATCCTGGTCACTGGTCCGACGGGCTCTGGAAAAAGCACAACGCTGGCGGCGATGATCGATTGGATCAATCGCAACGAATGCCGCCACATCCTCACCATTGAGGATCCCGTGGAGTTTGTCCATGAGAGCCGTCAATCGCTGATCCGGCATCGTGAAATCGGCATTCACACGCTGAAATTTCACAACGCGCTGCGGGCGGCTTTGCGTGAGGACCCCGATGTGATCCTGGTGGGTGAAATCCGTGATCAGGAGACGCTCGCCACTGCCATGGAGGCGTCCCAGACCGGCCACCTGGTCTTCGGAACACTGCACACCAATTCAGCGGTGAAAACCATCGAACGGGTGCTCGGACTGTTCTCGCCAGAGGAGCAGGACAGTGTGCGGCGCTCGCTATCGGAGTCGCTGCTGGGAGTGATCGCCCAAGGTCTGATCCGCACAACCGATGGCAGACGTGCGGCGTACCACGACATCCTGATCAACACGGATGCCTGCAAGGACTACATCCAGCGCGGTGCGTTGGATGAGGTGGAGGAAATCATGGAACGCAGTACGTTCGACGGCATGGTGACCAGCAATCAAGCCCTTCAACATCTGGTTGAGGCCGGGCGGGTTGAGGCCGAAGCGGCCCTGGCTGTGAGCCTGAAACCGAATGAACTGGCCCAGGCCCTGAGAGGGAGGAGCTAAGGCTCAGCCACCACTGAACACACGGACAAGCAGAACAACGGCAAGACCTGCGGACAAACCGATCATCGCCAGACGTCCATTCCAGATCTCAGCCTGTGGCGTGAACCCCCGCTTCCAGGCATTGAGTTCGTCGGAATCAACCGGTTCTGGCGCCGATGCGGATGTGCTGGAAGGCTCAGCCATAGCCGTGAGCTTGCAAACGCCAGGGGCAAGCCTAAAAGGAATGGTCAGAACGGCGGTGGAAACGCATACAAATCGGATGATTGATCCAGGGGCCATCGGGCCGAGACGCCGATGGTCAATGCGCTCTCCACCGGTTCCCGATGCAGCCGCACCAATCCGGCGGCGGCAATCATTGCCGCGTTATCGGTGCAATACGCCAACGGAGCGATCGATACCGCAATGCCTTTGGCCTCCGCCTGCTCCTGCATGCAGCGCCGCAGGCGCTTGTTGGCGGCCACACCGCCGACCATGACCAGCTGATTCAGACCCTCATCAACCACACAGCGCAGGCTGCGTTCCACCAGCACATCGGCCACCACCTGCTCAAAACTGGCGGCGAGATCGGCCAACGGCAACGCGTCCTCGTCAGCCTGCAGCCGTTGCACCGTTCGCAGCATCGCAGTTTTCAAGCCGCTGAACGAAAAGTCATAGGGATGAAAACCTCCCTCCGGACGCGAGATGCGCCCCTTGGGCAGCGAGAACCGGCTGGCGTCCCCCCCGTCAGCGGCAGCTTGAATCGCTGGCCCACCTGGATACCCCAGCCCGAGCAGGCGAGCCACTTTGTCGAAGGCTTCGCCTGCGGCGTCGTCGTGGCTGCGCCCAAGGCGACGCATTCCGCCATCGGCATCGACCCGAATGAGTTCGGTATGACCACCGCTCACCAGCAGAACGACATAAGGAGGCGCCTGATCGCCATCGGCCAACTGCACCGATGCGAGATGCCCCTCGAGGTGGTGCACCCCAATGAACGGTCGCCCATGGAGAGCAGCGAGGGTGCGTCCGGTGACCGACGCCACCATCAGCGCGCCGGCCAAACCGGGGGCCACCGTGGCGGCAACCGCATCCAACTGCTCCCAGCTCTGACCGCTGGCTGCCAAAGCCTGCTCGATCAGACCGGGAAGGGCCTCGACATGACGGCGTGAGGCGATCTCCGGCACCACCCCTCCCCAGCGGGCGTGCTCTTCCACCTGAGAGGCGATGGTTGAGGCCAGCACTGACATCTTGCCGTCAACCAGACGAACAACAGCCGCCGCTGACTCGTCACAACTTGTTTCGAGGGCAAGCACCGTGGGCATCGGAGTGGAACGCCTCCTCTACTGTCCGCAAGAGACATCCTGCCCAAACGCGGGCACCCTACTAACAGGAATCGTTCCGATGCGTCGTCTTTTCGCCGTTGTGCTTTCGGCCCTCCTGGTGTTCGGCTTCGCCCCCGTCGCGAAGGCGGATGTGGCCGGTCTGACCCCCTGCTCCGAAAGTGCACGCTTTCAGCAGCGCGCTTCCGCCGCGACAACGCCTCAGGCCAAAGCCCGCTTCGAGATGTACAGCCAGGCCTCCTGTGGTGAAGATGGCCTTCCCCACCTGATCGTTGATGGTCGCTGGAGCCATGCGGGTGATTTCGTTTACCCCGGCCTGATGTTCCTGTACATCACCGGTTGCATTGGCTGGGCCGGTCGCGAGTACCTCAAAGGCATCCGTGGCACGAAGGATCAGTACACGAAGGAAATTCAGATTGATCTGAAGCTCGCCTTCAAGAGCTGTCTCGCAGCTGCCTCCTGGCCTCTGGCAGCCTTCGGAGAATTCACCAGCGGAAAGCTTCTCGAGGACGACAACAAAGTCACCGTTTCTCCTCGCTGAACGGCAGTTCAGTTCTCTCTCTGAATTTCATCTATCGATTTCCAATGCAGAAATTTCTCACCACTGCGCCCGTTGTTGCCGCAATCTGGTTCACACTCACAGCAGGAATCCTGATCGAATGGAACCGCTTCTTCCCTGATCTTCTGTTCCATCCAATGTGAGCCCCGCTCATCACAATCTTGTTCTTCAAAAGCGGCTGAATCAGCCGCTTTTTTGTTGTCTGGCAGCTCGGCTTAGCCCAATCGCATCAGCTCTTCCAACTGACCCAAGGCCACATCGAGATCGTCATTCACCACAACAGCATCGAATTCAGCTTGGGCGGACATCTCCTCCCGGGCGCGATCGAGCCGCCGGGCAATGGCCATCTCAGAATCGGTTCCACGGCCGCGAATGCGACGCTCCAGCTCCTCAAAACTCGGCGGGGCCAAAAAGATTTGCAGCCCTTCGGGGAAGGTTTGGCGAACCTGACGTGCCCCCTCTAGTTCGATTTCAAGCAAGACCGGACGCCCGCCCTCCAACTGCTCGATCACCGGAGCTCGAGGTGTGCCATAACAATTGCCAGCGAATTCCGCCCACTCGAGCAGACCGTTCTCAGCAACAAGGCGATCGAAACTCTCACGGGCGTGAAAGAAATAGCTGAGTCCATGCTCCTCTCCCTCCCGGGGGGAACGGGTGGTCGCGGAAATCGACAGCCAGATCTCGGGGTGCTGTGCAAGCAGCCGTTTCACCAAAGTCCCTTTGCCGACTCCACTGGGACCGGTGATCACCGTGAGACGTCCTGTACTGCCGCTCATCCGGGACTCAACATCGGCCAGCAGAGTAGGAAGGCTTGCAATTCAGGCGGCAGCCAAGCTCATGGCCGGGTCACCCCTGCAACAGATTGACCTGACCACCCTGCGGGCCCTGCTCAGCGACCTACGCAGTCGTGCACTCCCGAGCCGCTTCGAAAAAGCCCAGCAATCGGATAGCGCCACCCTGCAACTGGGCTTCCGCAGCCTGCAGGGCATGACCTGGCTGGAATTGAGCTGGCAGGCGGACTGTCCTCGGCTGATGGAGATCCCGGCACCGGCGAAGGTGGGGGCTGGAAGCACGCTGGCCCAGCAGCTGCAGCATGGGCTCCGACAGCTGGCCCTCGTGGAGCTTCAGCAACAGGGATTTGAACGGGTGGTCGAGTTCCGCATGGCCGCCCGACCAGGCGATGCCGTGCAGCGCACCTTGGTGCTGGAACTCATGGGTCGTCACAGCAACCTGCTGCTTCTGGATGAGCGTCGGCGCGTGATCGCTCTGGGCCGGCAGGTGCGTGCCCATCAATCCAGGGTCAGGCCGATCAGCACCGGCGATCCGTACATCCCTCCGCCGCCTCTGGCTGGATTCCCCCCAGACCTGGAGGAAACCTCAGAGCGTTGGCAAGAACGGCTGCAGTTGTTGCCTCTCCCGCTCAAACAGGCTCTCCAGCAGAGCTATCAAGGCATCAGTCCGGCCTTGGCGCAGCAACTGGCTGGCCCGCTTCTGAGCACACCGGTCCATGACCTCAGCACGCAGGACTGGATGGCGTTGCATGAGCGTTGGACACGCTGGCTCTCCAGTCTTGCCTCAGAACACTTTGGGCTGATACTGACGCCTTCGGGCGGCTACAGCGTCTGGTCCGAGAGTGGCGACAGACAACCGACGCGCCCTCCTTTGGCCTTGGCCCTGGGGTGTTGGTACAACGAACGGCTCAACCAACGCCAGCTCTCCCAGCAGCTCCATGAGGTTCGCCAGCGGCTCCAGCGTTGGCAACGCAAAGAGCAGGAGGTGCTCGAAGATCAGAGCCGACGGTTGGACAACACCGCGGATGCGGATGCACTGCAGCAGAAAGCCGACGCAATCCTCTGCTTACCAACGCCCAACCGCGAGCAAGTGGATGAGGCCCAGACGCTGTACCGCCGCGCCCGCAAGCTGCGGCGATCGGTTGCGATCCTGAAGGAACGCCAAGCCCATCACCGCCAGCGGCTTGAGCTGATCGATCAGAGCGCCGCCTTCATCGATGACTTGGAGATGGCCCATTGGGAAGCACTGGATCAACGGGTGCTGGCCTTGCAGACCCTGCGTCTCGAACTCGATGACTTACTAACCCCCACCAACCGACGCGAACAACGCCGACAACAACGGGCCCAGCGTCCAGCCCCGCTGGAACTCACAACAGTCCATGGCCTCACGATCCAAGTGGGCCGTAATCATCGCCAGAACGAATGGATCAGCCTGCGTCAGGCCCGCAGTGGAGATCTCTGGTTTCACGCCCAGGAATGCCCTGGCAGCCATGTTGTGCTGAAAGCCTCCGAAGCCATTCCAAGCGATGAGGATCTCCAACTCGCAGCGGATTTAGCGGCCCTCTTCAGCCGCGGCCGGGGCAACATCCGGGTTCCGATCGTGATGGTGCCAACGGACGATCTGCAACGCATCGCGGGGGCTGGCCCCGGAACCGTGCGGCATCGGGGTGGTGAGGTGCAGTGGGGCAACCCCCAGCGTGGCCGCGAGCATCTGGCGGCCGCTGAAGCTCCTAGCCTGGATAGCCCTGGGGTCTGAACGGCCCGGTTCCCTTCAGCACCCGTGTCCGACAGCCCAGACGGTCCCGTTCTTCAACCACCCCCACCGATCCGGATCGGGCGCAGTCCCGATAGTCCTGATCTGCCCGATGACATCGAGATGCCACTGGTGGATCATCTCGAAGAGCTGCGTCAGCGCGTGCTGCGCAGTCTTCTGGCTGTTGTGATCGCAGCTGGGGTCTGCCTGATTGGGGTCAAACCGTTGGTTCGTCTGCTGGAGGCTCCGGCTGATGGCATTCACTTTCTGCAGCTGGCCCCTGGTGAGTTTCTCTTCGTATCCCTGAAGGTGGCGGGCTACGCCGGACTCACCTTCGCCTTGCCCTACATCCTTTACCAGGGCCTGCGGTTCGTCCTGCCGGGACTGACCCTGAACGAACGGCGCTTGATCGCTCCTGCCGTCGCAGCGTCCGCGGTGCTCTTCCTGGCAGGCCTGGCCTTCGCCTGGTGGGCCCTCGTGCCTGCGGCCCTGCGTTTTCTGGTGAGTTATGGGGCCGATGTCGTTGAACCGCTGTGGTCGATTGAGCGCTATCTCGATTTCGTTCTGCTGTTGATGGTCGCGACCGGCCTCGCGTTTCAGCTTCCGGTGCTGCAACTGCTGCTGGGCGTCCTGGGCTTGGTGCGCTGGCGCGTGATGCTCGGTGCCTGGCGCTGGGTGATCCTTGGCGCGTCCTTAGCCGGAGCGGTTCTCACGCCATCGACGGACCCGATCACCATGCTTCTGCTTGCTGGGGCGATCACCGCATTGTTTTTGATCGGCGTTGCCCTCGTCGCCTTGACGGAACGGATCAGACCAGAAACTCCTTGAGCAGGCTGTCCCCTTCAGGGCCTCGAGACTCCAAATGCATGCTCAGCGCTTTGCCAAGCCGCGGCTTGTCCCGCGTTGAAGCAAGCCAATCGCGCACCTCACCGGCCAAACCAAGACGATTCACAACATCCAGCACTTCGGCGATGTGCTCCCGGTAGCTGCTTTCATCCATCGGGAAGGACTGCTGCTCGAGATAGGCCCACATCACCTGCAGGTAAAGACGGTTGCGCCGAACCACGAGCTGAAGGTCGTAAGTCGCCCGCCAGCGCTGACGTAAGCAGCTGATCAACTCCTCCACATTCAGGGGTTCAGCCGGAGGTTGAGGGTTGATGTCAAGCACAGAAACGAGAAAGGCACGGGCCGAGAAAGACCAGTCGTTGCAAAGCGTGACAGGCCCTTCTGCGTCCATAATGATCGCCATTCTGAGCAGGCTGAACGTCCGCCATGACCCAACTCTCCTCGAGCGATGTGCCCGGAATGGGTCGTCGGCAGTTCATGAATCTGTTGACCTTTGGCTCTGTGACCGGGGTGGCCCTGGGAGCTCTCTATCCCGTCGCCAACTACTTCATCCCCCCCAAAGCCGCCGGCAGCGGTGGTGGCACCAGCGCCAAGGATGAACTCGGCAACGACATCACGGCCAGCGGTTGGCTCTCCACCCATGCCGAAGGGGACCGCAGCCTTGTTCAGGGACTCAAAGGCGATCCCACCTATCTGATCGTTGAAGGTGAGGATGCCATCGGCAGCTACGGCATCAATGCCATCTGCACCCATCTGGGCTGTGTTGTCCCCTGGAACAGCGGCGCCAACAAGTTCATGTGCCCGTGCCACGGCAGCCAGTACGACGCCACCGGCAAGGTCGTGCGTGGTCCTGCACCGCTGTCCCTCGCCCTGGCCAACGTCAGCGTTGAGAACGACAACGTCTTCGTGAGCCAGTGGACCGAGACCGACTTCCGCACGGGCGACAAGCCCTGGTGGGCCTGATCCATCCCTCCATTGCCTGCTCCCTCCTCTCACTGTTCCATGCGTCGTCAACTCTCCCTTTTCGTCGGTTCGATGGTGCTGGGCCTGGCCCTGCTGATCGCACCTGCCGCCAGTTGGGCCTACCCCTTCTGGGCCCAACAGAATTACGAAAGCCCGCGTGAGGCGACCGGCAAGATCGTTTGTGCGAACTGCCACCTCGCCAAAAAACTCACCCAGGCCGAGGTTCCTCAATCCGTTCTCCCGGACAGCGTTTTCACAGCCAGTGTGAAGATCCCTTACCCGGAAGGCACCCAGGAAATCGGTGCAGACGGTAGTGCTGTGCCTCTCCAGGTTGGTGCTGTGGTGATGCTGCCCGATGGCTTCACCCTCGCGCCTCAGGATCGCTGGACCGATGAGATCAAGGAAGAGACCGAAGGCGTTTTCTTCAGCCAGTACAGCGACGATCAGCCCAACATCCTTCTGGTTGGCCCGATTCCCGGCGATGAGCACCAGGAAATTGTCTTCCCTGTGCTGTCTCCCGACCCAGCCACCGATAGCAACATCCATTTCGGCAAGTATCAGATCCACGTTGGTGGAAACCGCGGCCGCGGCCAGGTGTACCCCACTGGTGAGAAGAGCAACAACACCGTCTACACAGCTCCTGCCGCAGGAACTGTTGCTGCAGTCGATGCTGGTGATAACGGATCCACCATTGTCTCCATCAAGGCAGCAGACGGTTCTACGTCCACGGAGACCGTTCCTGTCGGTCCTGAACTGATTGTCAGCGTTGGTGATTCCGTCGAAGCCGGCGCACCCCTGACCAACGATCCCAATGTGGGCGGCTTCGGTCAGATTGACACCGAGATCGTTCTGCAGAATCCCGTTCGGATCTACGGACTGCTTGCCTTCTTCGCTGCGGTTGCCCTGGCTCAGATCATGCTTGTTCTGAAGAAAAGGCAGATCGAGAAAGTTCAGGCTGCTGAAGGAATCTGAACTTGATGTTCACGTCACCCGGGCCCGAGCTTGTTCAGCTCGGGCCTTTTGTTCTGCGTTGGTACGGCCTGCTAATCGCCTGTGCCGTGCTGATTGGTCTCAACTTGTCCAGCTGGTTGGCACAGCAACGCAAATTAGAAAACGGGTTGATCAGCGACCTGTTACCGCTTTTGGTGCTGTTCTCCGTGATTGGAGCTCGCATCTATTACGTCAGTTTCGAGTGGCATAACTATTCCGGACATTGGTTCAAAGCATTGGCTGTGTGGGAGGGCGGCATCGCCATTCATGGTGCTCTGCTGGCAGGCACCCTCACCCTGATTCTGTTCTGTCGCTGGAGACGTCAATCCTTCTGGACGGTTCTCGATGTGCTGGTGCCCTCGATTGCCTTAGGACAGGCCATTGGCCGTTGGGGGAACTTTTTTAATTCCGAAGCCTTCGGGGTTCCCACCGACCTTCCCTGGAAATTGTTCATTCCCTTCGCCAGTCGCCCAGCGGTCTATGCGACATCGGACTATTTCCATCCCACGTTCCTCTATGAATCGCTCTGGAATCTGGCGCTGTTCATCGCTTTGATCCTGTTGTTCAGATTCGGCATGCGCCGACCGAATGCTCTTCCGGCGGGGACACTCAGCTGCCTTTATCTGATCGGTTACAGCCTCGGACGTGTCTGGATTGAAGGTCTCCGCATCGACCCGCTGTGCATCGGTGCGCTTCCTCCTGCTTGCGAAGGCGGACTAAGGATTGCGCAATTGATGAGCGGTTTGCTGGCTCTGCTTGGAAGTGTTGGCCTGTGGTGGTTGTACGGGCGCAAAAAAAACCTGCCGGATCCGGGCCTAAAGGCTTCAGGCGAGGCAAGCTCCTGATAGTTGCTGATCCGCCATGCATCCGGTGAGCTTCGTCGGAGCGGGCCCCGGTGCACCCGACCTGCTGACCTTGCGTGCTGCCGAACGGCTGAAACACGCTGATCGTCTGATCTGGACCGATTCACTGATCAATCCAGCCATTGCCAGGATCGCTCCATCCCACTGCAAACAGATCAAAACCAGCACGTTGACCCTGGAACAGGTCATCCCTGAATTGATCGAAGGTCAGCGCAGAGGAGAGCGGGTGGTGCGGCTCCATGACGGCGATCCCTCGCTCTACAGCGCCATCAACGAGCAAATCTGCGCCCTCAATGACGCAGAGATCCCAGTTGAGGTGATCCCAGGCATCAGCGCTTATCAAGTGACCGCCTCAACCCTCGGCTGCGAACTCACCATCCCAGGAGTGGTGCAGACGATTGTGTTGAGTCGCAGCGGTGGCCGTACTGGGGTTCCTGCCAGTGAAGAGCTCAGCCATCTGAGCGCTTTGAAAGCCAGTCTTTGTCTCTATCTGAGTGCTCGTCACGTCGATGATGTTCAGGCAACGTTGCTAAAGCACTACCCAGCTGACACACCGGTGGCAATCGGGTACCGGGTGAGTTGGCCAGATGAGCAGATCACCGTGGTGCCCTTGAGCGACATGGCAGCAACCAGCAAATCCCTGAATCTGATCCGAACAACCCTTTACGTGGTGAGCCCAGCTCTATCCAGACTGCCAAAGCGCTCAAAGCTGTATTCGCCAGAGCACGATCACCTGTTCCGGCCCGCGAAATCAAGAGAGACCGTGGTCTAAGATCAGTGAGTGCGGGCGATTAGCACAGTGGTAGCGCACTTCCTTCACACGGAAGGGGTCACTGGTTCGAATCCAGTATCGCCCATTTGAATCTGAAGCCTTGCTGGTCAGAGCGAGATAGGTGATAAAGCCTAATTTCCCCCTAGGGTGAGGCTCAGTGGTGCGGTCGGATCCATGCCCGATACGACTCATGGGACAGAGGCTGGAACGACGCCTCTGTGTTCTGTTGGACAAGTCCTAAGGGAAGCACGCTCGAGCAAAGGACTGACCCCCGATCAACTCGCCGACCATCTCCACATCGGCGTTGAACAACTGTTGGCCCTGGAGACAGGACAGGCCAGCAACCTGCCAGAACCGGTGTTCATCAAAGCCATGGTGCGCCGGATCGCCAGCCATCTGCAGATCGATGCTGACCCCCTCGTTGCCCAGCTGGTCCCCCCAGCAACGACGGCGCCCGCATCCAGCGGTCCTGCGGTTCAAGTCTCACCGCAACAGCCCCGGCCCGGGCGCGGCGGGCCCCGCAGGACTCTGCTTTGGTTACTTCCAGTGGTGGTGATCGGTGCAGGTGGCGTGCTGGCCTTAAACCGCTTTCAGCGGCCAGCATCCATGGCTTTGGCCACAGCGCCAACACCATCCGAGCCTGCCCAACTGTCTGCCGCTGCAGCAGCCCCGAAGGATTCCGTCCAGATCAGCAGCGTGGAACCCAGCTGGATTGAACTCGAGCGCAACGGTGCAACGGAATTCAAAGGGGTGCTGGAAGGCTCTCGCCGCATCGATGATCCCGAAGGTGTGAGGATTTATGCCGGTCGGCCCGATCTCATTCTGGTGACCCGGGGTGAGCAGGATCCATCACCCTTGGGACCGATCACTCCGCTTCAGTGGTATCCACTCAATCCTGAACGTTGATCGTGAGGGTGACCCCGACAGCATCACGCACCACATCGATGCAACTTTCAAGGCTCCACTGTTCAAGACTGAGATTTTGATTCTTGCGTTCTGAATGCAATTCAATCTCAAGAACGCCGGGTCGGGCCTGAACGCCCAGGGACGACACCACAGGCTCCGGACGACGATCCAGAGCGGCAGCCAATCGCAGCAACAAAGCCATTTCATTGACGAGGCGTCGGTTATGGCGGTTGCGCAGCGCCTGCCAGGACTCATGTCTCTTTTTGGGAAGACTGCGACGGTGATAACGCGCAATCGCCGCCACCATTAGATGTTCTGCTTCGGAATAGCCCAGAAGTTCACCATGGCGGATTAGGTACCAAGAGTGCTTGTGATAAGCACTCAGATTGATGTGTTGACCGCAGGCATGCAGCATCGCTGCAGCCCACAACAGATCACGGCCCTGGCCGTCATCCTGATGCATCACACCCTTGCTGTGGTCGTAGAGCGTCAGCGCATGGGCAGCCACCCTCTCAGCCCTCTTCTGGTTCACAGCAAAACGCTGCACCTGATGGATCACGGTGCGCTGTCGGATGCTGCTCTGAAAGCTGAAGCGATCCTCCAGCAGACCGTGTCGGAGCATCCAGTCGACGATCAAGCCCTCGCGTAGGGCCCGTTCACTGAGCAACAGCTCATCGGCCCCCAGCATCTGCATGGTGGTCTGCAGGATCAGGGCTCCGGGGACGATGATTTCTGCCCTGCGTTCATTGAGGGACGACAGCTCCCGCCGTTGAATCGGAGTGAGGGCCACAAGCTTCTCCACCACCGCATCCAGCCGCTGACGCGTGACGCGGTAGCCGTGCAATTTCAGCGGCGGTCGATCCTCCTCCTGGGCGGCGAGGGTGCCGATGGCCATGGCCGTCCCACTGGTGGCCACCAACACCGGTGTTTCCCCGGGTTTGATCCGTCGGCGCACCTTGTCAACAGCCGGTTCCAGCGATCCCTGAATAAAGGCCTGGAGAAACGCTCGGCGATGGGGTGGGATCGGGTCGTCCTTCACGAAATCGCGCTGCAGTCGAACCGCGCCCACGCGCGTACTGGTGAGCGCACGGGCATCACGCCCGTCAGCCAAGATCAACTCCGTGGATCCACCGCCGATGTCCAGCAACAGGTGCGGGCGATCTCCAAAGGACATCCCGGAGAGCACACCGAGATAAATCAATCGGGCTTCCTCGGGACCACTGATCAGATCAACGTCGAGGCCGAGCTCGTCTTTGATCAACTGAAGGAAATCACGCCCGTTGGGTGCCTCACGCACGGCACTCGTCGCCGCCGTCAGAATCTGCTCGACTTGATGGCTCTTAGCGAGGTCCTTAAAGCGGCGAAGGGTCTCAAACCCACGCTGCATGGCCGCCTCACTAAGGGCGCCGGTTTCAGGATCTCGTTCACCAAGTCGGGTGGTGGATTTCTCCGCCTGAATAATGCTGAAGGTTTTCAGTTTTGCGTCGACCGCAGCCACTAGCAGGTGCGTGGAATTCGTGCCGATATCAATGGCAGCGACACGACGCAGCGAAGGGACGGTGCTCTGAAGATCAGCTTCCGTGTCGAGCATCGTCAGCCCTGCGGCGAACTGGAATCACTCTGGCATTGGCATCTGACAATCCAATGCCATGCCTAGGGTTCAGCAAACATCCGTTGTTGTGAGCGCTCGCCTTCTGCCATCCGGACTCCAGCCATGGCTGGAACTGCTGCGATGGCACAAGCCAACCGGACGTCTGATTCTGCTGATCCCTGCGGGTTGGGCGCTCTGGCTGTCACCCTCAGCACCGCCATCGCCGGCCTTGGTGGTCCAGATCGTGATCGGAGGCCTCGCAGTCAGCGCCGCCGGCTGCGTCGCCAATGACCTCTGGGATCGCAGGATCGATGCGCAGGTGGAACGGACGGTGCAACGCCCCCTGGCGCGAGGGGCCATCCGTGCCAAGGACGCCGTCCGTCTCCTGCTCGCATTGCTGGTGATCAGCCTGGTGGTGGTGCTGAGCCTCCCCCACAGCAGCTTGCTGCTCTGTTTCGGCTTGGCGGTTCTGGCTTTGCCGCCGATCCTTCTCTATCCATCCGCAAAACGCTGGTTCGCCTTTCCCCAGATGGTGCTGGCCGTCTGCTGGGGATTCGCGGTGCTCATCCCCTGGGCAGCGGCGGAGGCCCGTTTGGACGCCTCCGCTCCCCTGATCGGCTGCTGGCTGGCAACCGTGATCTGGACCTTCGGCTTCGACACCGTGTACGCCATGGCCGATCGTCGGGATGATGCGGCTCTGGGCCTACGCAGCAGCGCCCTCAGCCTGGGGCAAGCCGTGGTTCCAGCCGTTCGTCTCTCCTACGGACTCAGTTGCGGTGCACTCGCCGTCGCAGCCGGCCAGTCCGGAACTGGGCCGCTGTTCTGGCCGATCTGGGCCGTCGCCTCTGCCTTGATGCAGCTGAGCTGCCGCGGCCTGAGCCGCGCAGGAGCAGAGATTCCCGTATTCGGAACCCATTTCCGACAACAGGCTCAGCTCGGGGTTCTGCTGCTGCTTGGTCTGATCCTCGGAAAGGCCGTTGGCGGATGACCAGCACGCCTTGGCCGAGCCCCGCTCCGCTTCGCCCCGGAGATCATGTGCATGTGGCGGCCACCAGCTCCGCACTCGATGGCGACCAAGCCATGCACGAGGGACTGGACGTACTCGAAGGTTGGGGTTTACGGGTCGATCGACCCGAGCTCAGCGGCAGACGCTGGGGGTATTTCGCCGGGACCGATCAACAACGGCGCGACGACCTGATTGCCACATCGGAAGAAGCCAGGATCGTGGCCTGTGCACGGGGAGGGTGGGGAGCAGCACGTCTGCTCGAACAGAGCATCCCCTGGCGCCAGGACTGGCTGTTGGGGTTTTCCGATATCACCGCCCTGTTGTGGTCTCGTCTGGCGGCAGGCCAACCGGGAGGAATCCACGGTCCTCTGCTCACCACCCTGGCGCAGGAACCACGCTGGAGTCAGGAGCGCCTGCGGCAACTGCTGTTCGGAGAAGCCGTGCCCGATTTGCAGGGGGATGGTCTCGGTGGCGGACGCGTGCAGGGACCACTGATTGCAGCCAATCTCACCGTGGCAAGCCACTTGATCGGATCCGCCCACGTCCCCAATCTCCAAGGCGCGATCCTGATTCTCGAGGATGTGGGTGAAGCGCCCTACCGGATCGATCGCTTGCTGACCCACTGGCGTCTGAGCGGATTACTCCAGACAGTGGCTGGCATCGGATTCGGCAGCTTCAGGGGATGTGACGACGATGAACGACCCGGTGATCAGCGCTTCAGTCTTCAGCAGGTCTTGCGGGAACGCACCGATGACCTGGGCATTCCGCGCATCAGCGATCTCCCCGTCGGCCATGTCTGCGGCAATGCAGCGCTGCCGATGGGGCACTTGGCCGAACTGGATGGCGACAGCGGCCAACTCAGCCTGCTGACCTGAGGGCCAACACCGCATCAGCCACGGTCAGGTCAAACGGTGTGGTCACTTTGATATTCGCTGGGCCGGCATCCAGAACCTGGACATCCCATCCCAGCCGCTCATACAACGACGCGTCATCCGTCACCGACCAGCCCTGACGTTTGGCTTCGGCATGGCCCTTCCGCAATTGCTCCACAGCGAAGCCCTGGGGGGTCTGCGCCGCCCAGAGTTCAGCGCGGTCGGGTGTGGCCGTAATCACTCCATCACCATTGACCCGTTTGATGGTGTCGGTCACGGGCGTTGCTGCAATCACCGCAGTCCCCTGGGTGACTGCGGCAGCACAACGATCAAACAGATCCGGCTCCGCCAGACATCTGGCCCCGTCATGGATCAGCACATGCTCCGCCCCCTCCGGAAGACCCGCCAGACCGCGCTGGACGGACTCCTGTCGGGTTGCGCCACCTTGAATCCAGCACAGCGGTTTCGCCGCGCCATCCGCTAAGGCCATGATCGCCTCGCGGTCGATCTCTTGGCCGACGATGCCGATCCAGCGAATGGCGGGAGACGCCAGAGCAGCCTCCAGGGTCCAGGCGATGACGGGTTTGCCACGAAGGACGAGCAGCAGCTTGTTGCGATCGGCGCCCATCCGGCGACCACTGCCTGCCGCGGGGATCAACAGATGCACAAGCGACTCCTGCCGCTGGCAGGCGGAAACGGCCTCCATACAATCAGCTCGCTTACGTCCTGAGGCGGTTTGATGCGGGTTCTTGTCCTCAGCCCGGGCCAACTGCACGACCAGCTGCGTCGTCTCCCAGCCATCGCCGCGATCGGTCAACAACTCGAGGCCAACGTTCAAGTGGCTTGCGCCCCTGCGGTTCGAGCGGTCTGGGATCTTCTGCCAAGCCTTGAAAAGGTGATTCCCTTCGATTTCGGCAGCAATCCCACCTTGGCCGACTGGGCCAATCTGCTCGGGAATGTGCGGGAACCGGACTTCCAGGTTTGCCTGAATTTTGCAGAAGGACAGCAGGTGAACCTGATGCTGTCGATGAGCCATATCCCGACCCGGATTGCAGAACGTGGCTTTGCGTGCACCCAGACCGTCGCGCCGGGGGCAGGGTGGCCGGCTCAGGCTCTGGCGGCTTACCTCACACCTCTGGGCTGCGACTTGAACGCCGATGCATTCCGCCTGGCACTTCCAGCATCCGAATTGGATGAGATCCGCGCCTCCCAACCCTCTGGGGATGGCCCTCTGCTGCTGCTGGCTCCGAACGGACAGGACGATGACTGGCCAGCAGCATCCTGGGCGCAACTGCCCTCGACCATCCGGAACCGCCTTGGTGAGCTGCGTTGCCTCACGATCCCGCCATCGCACCCCCTCCGCCAGCGAGCTGCAGCCATCGCCTGTGCCGATGTGGTGCTCACCAGCTGTCCGATCAGCCAGGGCCTGGCTGCGTATTGCGGCACACCGCTGGTGGCCCTCGGTGCACAGGCGGATGACTTACCGCAACGCGAGAACATCCGCAGCCTGGGTCACGCCGCACAACTGAACGAACTCGATGAAGCGTCGGTCCTTTCGGCCCTGGGATTCTGAATCCCGCGGATCGGCCGGCCGTCGCTGGCGTCGCCGCCGCTCGCTGCTGACGATCACAGCCCCTTGGCAGGGACCCGTGATCGCCTTGATGGCCGTGGTTCTGGCCGGAGCCTGCGGCTACAGGCTGACCGAAGGCTGGGACTGGGGTGATTGCTTCTGGATGGTGTTGATCACAATCAGCACCATCGGCTATGGCGAAGTCCAACCACTCACACCCGAAGGTCGCCTGGTCACCGTCCTGATCGTGGTCGGAGGGGTGATCGTGGTTCAGCTGATCATTCAGCGCGTTTTGGGATTGACGGAATCGGGATACTTCCGACAGTTGCGGGAACTCCGCTTTCAGCAGAGATTGCAACGCATGAAACACCACGTCATCCTCTGCGGCTACGGACGGATCGGCCAGGAAATCGCCGCCCAGCTGCAGCAGGACCAGGTGCCACTGGTGGTGATCGAAACAGACCCCAACCGCCAGGCCATTGCGGCAAGCGCCGGGCTTCAGGTGCTCCAGGCCGATGCCACGGTGGATGAAACCCTGCTGGATGCGGGGCTCGAGCACTGCCGCAGCCTGGTCGCGGCACTGCCAGGCGACGCCGCCAACCTCTACGTCGTGCTCAGTGCCCGTGGGCTCAAACCCGATTGTCGGTTGATCGCCCGTGCCAACAGTGATGAGGCCGCCGCAAAACTGCGCCTGGCCGGCGCCACCGTGGTGGTGAGTCCTTATGTGGCAGGCGGGCGGGTGATGGCAGCGTCAGCCTTGCGACCGCTGGCCCTGAACTTCATGGAGCTTCTGGCTGGCTCTGACTACGAGATCGAAGAATTCCAGCTCAGCCAGGACCCGCACCGTCTGCGCAACATTCAGGGTTTGAGCCTGGCCGAATTGGAACTCGGCAAGCGAAGCGGCGCTCTGGTTCTGGCGATCCGAGACCGGCAACGCCTGATTGCCAACCCGGGTGGAGACACCCTTCTGGCGCCAGGCCAGCTTCTGATCGTGCTGGGCAGTCAGGGGCAGCTCAGCCAATTCCAGGCTCAACTCGGCGACGCCGTGGAGGGCATCGAAACCATGACCAGTTGAAGCCGACCACGATGGATCCGTACGATCCACCGATCGCAACCGCCTCCATGTCCTCCTCCGCATCGCTCGACGGTCAGACCGCTCTGGTCACTGGAGGGGGTCGTGGAATTGGCCGAGCCATTGCCATCGCCCTCGCCGAAGCCGGGGCTGAAGTGGTCGTGAACTACGCCAACTCCGCCGCTGCAGCGGAAGAGGTCGTGGCACAGATCAGCTCCGCGGGTGGATCGGCCTATGCCCTGAAGGCCAACGTCTCCGTCGAAGCTGAGGTGGATGGTCTGATCAAGGCGGTGCTGGAGCGCAGCGGCCGACTGGATGTTCTGGTGAATAACGCCGGGATCACCCGTGATGGCCTGCTGATGCGCATGAAGACAGAGGACTGGCAGTCGGTCATCGACCTCAACCTCAGCGGAGTCTTCCTCTGCAGCCGGGCCGTCGCCCGGCCGATGCTGAAGCAGAAAAGTGGCCGCATCATCAACATCACCTCCGTGGTGGGCCTGATGGGGAATGCCGGCCAGGCCAATTACGCCGCGGCCAAAGCCGGAGTGATCGGACTGACCAAAAGCACGGCCAAGGAACTGGCCAGCCGCGGCATCACTGTGAATGCCGTTGCCCCCGGCTTCATCGCCACGGACATGACCAAAGACCTGGATGCCGAGCTGATCCTCAAAGACATCCCCCTGGGCACCTTTGGCACCCAGGAACAAGTGGCCGGAGCCGTGCGCTTCCTCGCCGCCGATCCCGCCGCCGCTTACATCACCGGCCAGGTGCTGCAGGTGGACGGCGGCATGGTGATGGCCTAAGCCGTTCAAGAACGTTCCGGATCGAGCGGCTGAGCCAACTCATCACGCAGGCGGCGGATGCGCTGGAGCAGCCGCAGTTTCCGGCTGCGCTCGGTGGCCGTCAGAAACACCCGAAGCGGGATGTACACCAGTGCCATGGCGCCAGCCATGCCCGCCATCAGAACGAAAAAAACGGTGCCTGAATCGTTCATAGCCGGACCATAACCAGCCAGTGCAGACCTGCCATCACCAGGGCAGCCAGCATTCGGCTTTCACCACCATGTCCCCCCTGCACAGAGCCACCAGTGCTGTGGGACAGTGCACGACGGCTCATCCGTGACCATGGCCAAACTGCTTTCTTTTTCAGACGACTCGCGCAGCTCTCTCGAGCGCGGAGTGGATGCTCTGGCGAACGCCGTGCGCGTCACCATCGGCCCCCGCGGCCGCAATGTCGTTCTGGAGAAAAAGTTCGGTGCTCCGGACATCGTCAATGACGGCGACACCATCGCCCGCGAGATCGAACTGGATGATCCGTTCGAGAACCTCGGGGCCAAACTGATCCAGCAGGTCGCCTCCCGCACCAAGGAAAAGGCCGGCGACGGCACAACCACCGCCACCGTGCTGGCCCAAGCCATGGTCCGTGAGGGACTGCGCAATACGGCAGCAGGTGCCAGCCCGGTTGAATTGCGTCGCGGCATGGAACTCGCCGTGGGGCATGTGGTCAACGGCCTCGCCCAACGCAGCCAGCAAGTCGCTGGAGATGCCATCCGTCAGGTCGCCACCGTCAGCTCTGGCGGCGATGAAGAGGTGGGCCGGATGATCTCGGAAGCCATGGATCGCGTCAGCGTCGATGGTGTGATCACCGTGGAGGAGTCGAAGTCACTGGCGACTGAGCTCGAGGTCACCGAAGGGATGGCGTTCGACCGTGGCTACAGCTCCCCGTATTTCGTCACCGATGGTGATCGCCAGATCTGTGAATTCGAGAACGCCCTGCTGCTGACCGACCGCAAGGTCAGTGCCGTGGCCGATCTGGTTCCAGTGCTGGAAGAGGTTCAGAAAAGCGGTACTCCCCTGCTCATCCTCGCCGAAGAAGTGGACGGGGAAGCTCTAGCCACCTTGGTGGTCAACAAGAACCGCGGCGTGCTTCAGGTGGCGGCAGTGCGGGCCCCCTCCTTCGGTGAGCGCCGCAAGGCAGCCTTGGCCGACATCGCCATCCTCACCGGTGCGACCGTCATCAGTGAAGACAAGGCGATGACCCTCGACAAGGTCACCCTTGCTGATCTCGGCAAAGCCCGTCGCATCACGATCGGCAAGGAGAGCACCACGATTGTGGCCAACGACGACCACCGTGATGCGGTGCAGGAACGGGTCGCTGCCATCCGCCGCGAGCTCGACGCCACTGATTCGGAGTACGACCGCGAAAAGCTCAGCGAGCGGATCGCCAAGCTCGCCGGCGGCGTGGCCGTGATCAAGGTTGGCGCTCCGACCGAAACTGAACTGAAGAACCGCAAGCTGCGCATCGAGGACGCCCTCAACGCCACCCGTGCCGCCATCGAGGAAGGCATCGTCGCCGGCGGTGGCAGCACCCTGCTGACCTTGGCCGACAGCCTGGACTCCTTGTCCAGCTCACTCAGCGGCGATCAGCGCACAGGCGTGGACATTGTCCAACGGGCTCTGACAGCCCCGATCCATCAGATCGCCACCAATGCCGGTGAAAACGGTGATGTGGTGATTGCAGAGATGCGAGCGTCCGGGAAAGGCTTCAATGCCCTCACTGGGGGCTACGAAGATCTGTTGGCAGCCGGCATTGTCGATGCCACCAAAGTGGTACGACTCGCCCTCCAGGACTCCGTCTCCATTGCATCCCTGCTGATCACCACCGAGGTTGTGATTGCCGACAAGCCGGAGCCCGCTGCTGCAGCCCCTGCCGAGGGAGGGGATCCCATGGGCGGCATGGGTGGAATGGGCGGCATGGGCATGCCCGGGATGGGAGGCATGGGCGGCATGGGCATGCCCGGCATGATGTGAGGCTCAGCCAGCCAGGTGCTGGCAATAGGCGGTCACTTGGAGGTCCACTCCGGTGATCGCCGTCCCCACCACCACGTTGTCGGCCCCAGCAGTCAGGGCAGCGCGGGCTGTGGTTGGGGAGGCAATCCCTCCTTCTGCAATCAATCGAACGCTTGCGGGAAGATTCCGACGCAGTTCCGCGAGCAGGTGGAGTCCGGGAGGAGTTTGATCTGCCGTGTCTTCGGTGTATCCAAACAGGGTGGTCCCAACCCAGTCACAGCCAAGGGATGCGGCCCTCAGTCCGTTAGCAACGCTGTCGACATCCGCCATCAAGGGAGCCTGGAGCTCGGACTTGCTCCGCGCGATCAGCGCAGCGAGGTCCTGCTGGTCCGGTCGAACGCGCGCTGTGGCGTCGATAGCGATCACATCGGCACCGGCGCGCCAGACCGCTTCCATCTCACGCCATCCCGGAGTGATGTAGACGGAACTCCCGGGGTACGTGCACTTCCAGAGACCGATAATCAGGGCGTCCGGGCAACGGCGACGAACCGCTCCGATGTGTTCGGGGCTTTCCAGCCGAACGCCGAGGGCTCCATTCCGGAGCGAGGCCTCTGCCATCGCAGCAATCACCTCGGGGTCTCGCATCGGGGATCCCTGTGGAGCCTGCACAGACACAATCAGGCCCTTGGCGAGGCCATCCAGACGCATTGCCATGGTGGGTTCGAATCAGTCTTTTAGGACGCCAGACGGTCGATGGAAGCATCCTGGCCAGGCAGCCAGCGTCTCAGCGACCGGGGCGTGCTTAAGGGCGGTGCACTCACCAACGAGCTCCCCACCGGGGCGGACGCAGCAGGGGTGGGACCCCGGGATGACCGCAGGGTGGCATTCACCCGTTCCAACCAGCCCACCGGTTCCGCCTGGTCCTCCAGCGCGTTCCGTTCTGCATGCATGGCAACCACCTGAGATGGGTCAGCCGATGCGTCCAGCAGCTTCAAGGCGCCAACACCGAAGCGATGGACCAGCTGACTGCGCAGCCGCTCCTCTTCAAGCTCAAGACCCTGGCCCTGCGCTTGCCGAATCCGTTGAACCAGATCGGCCTGACGCATGGGACTCGGAGCAAGCGTTGACGGGGACACGGGCTTCACGTGAGTTTGCGATTGAGAAGAGGACGGATCAACAAGAACAGTCCAATGGTGAGCAGCATCAGGACCAAGAGGCAGGTCTGCCCGGTGACATCCCCGTAGGGGGCCTCGAGCAGCACAGCAGAGAGATCAATCGGACCTTGATAAGCCGCACGGATGGGCTCAATCGCGAAGGTAAGAGGATTCAGCGATGCAAGCCAGCCCAACCATCCGGGCATGAACGACAACGGAGCCAGAGCCGTGCTGGCAAACAGCAACGGCAGATTGGCCACGAAAATGACGGCAATCAGTTCGATATGGCCAGGTAAGGCAAAAGCCAGGCCAAGACTCAGGGCGGTGACGGCAAAGACCAAGAGCAACAGCGTGACCAGCACGAGCAGCAATCCAGCTCCGCCGGGCCAGCCATAACCCAGGACTGCTGCGGTGCCCATGATGGCAACGCTTTGAACGATGCTCAGCACCGTGATGTAGATCACGGACGCCAGCACGATCGAGCTGCGACTTCGCAGAGGAGCCACAAGCAGGCGATTGAGGAAGCCGAATTCACGGTCGAACATCACCGGCAGCCCGGCATTGAGAGCGGCGCTGAACGCCGTGAAAACGATCACCCCAGCGCCGAGAAAACGCCCGTAACTGATGCCCCCGGGCAGCAAGCCTTCGGGAGCTTTGGCAAACAGTGCCCCGAACAGAATCAACCAGATCAGCGGTTGCAGCACACCGGCCACAAGCGTTGATGGGCGCCGAGTGAGTTGCAGAAACAGGCGACGGGTCAACGCAACCGTTTCCTGCCAAAGCTCGGCCAAGGCCCCTGGATCCCTCTGATCAGACAAAGGGGACGGGCTGGTGGTGCTGGTGCTGGTCATCGCGGCGGCATCGAGACGAATAACAGAACAAACCGAGTCATGACATCGACTGACGTCGTTCCTGCTTGACATCGCGCTGGCCGGCGACAGCCAGTTCGGCATCCATCAATGTTCGTCCCGTGGCCTGAAGGTACACATCATCCAGGCTGGGCCGACTCTGAGCTAGGGCAAACACCGCAAAATTCTCGTCATCCAGCCGTTGCCGCAACCGATCAATCACCTCGGGACCTTCGATGACCAGATTCAGGGAATAGCCCTGGGCCCGATTGATCACCACGCGGCGCACCCCGGCCACCGGCTGGAGCAGGGCCTGCACCTTCAGCGCTTCGCCTTCCGCGCTGAATTCGCGAACACGCAGCGTGAGTCGATCTCCACCAAGCTCCTGTTTGAGGGCCTCTGGTGACCCTTCCGCGATCACCCTGCCGGCGTCGATGATCGCCATACGGTCTGCGAGTGCCTCGATCTCCTCGAGATAGTGACTGCTCAGCAACACACTGGTCCCTGTCTGAACAAGGTCCCGCAGCAGGCCCCAGATCGCCGCACGGCTCTCGATGTCCAGACCGACGGTGGGTTCATCAAGCACCAGCAGGCGTGGCTGATGCAACAGGCCAGTGGCCAAATCGAGGCGTCGACGCATGCCGCCGGAATAGGTGCCGCAGCGCCGATCAATCCAGTCCCCCATTGCCAGACGCTCAATCAACGCGTCGATCCGACGATCGCGTTCGCGACGGGGGAGGTGATAAAGATCCCCCTGGAGCTGCATCAGCTCCCGACCGCTCAGGATCTTGTCGATCGCGACTTCTTGGGCGACATAACCAAGGACGCGACGAACACCACGGGGGTCCTGAAGAGCATCGATCCCGGCAACCCGCACAGACCCGCTGTCGGGTGCCAACAACGTGGCCAGGATCCTTAGGGTTGTTGTCTTGCCAGCACCATTGGGTCCGAGCAGTCCGTAGAGACATCCCTCAGGAACGCTCAAAGACAGCCCTTGAAGAGCATTGACGCTGCCGTAGGCCTTGTGAAGCTGCTGCAGTTCAATCAACGCCATCTCGGGCCGTGATGCGATATGGAGTGTTGGCGCGAATCTAAGGAGCGATCAGCTCCCCTGAAGAACCATCCAGATCTGTTGATCCAGGGTTGAGGCCATCGCCGTTCTACTGAGAACCAGCAAGAGACAAATTCCGAAGAGATACAGAATCGACCAGCGAAACAATCCTTTGGCCCCGGTGAGGCTCTCGGGATCCTCGGCCAGGCGATTCACCATTTGCACCAACCGGGCATTGAACGGAATCAACAGCAGTCCGTAGAACCATCCACCGCTGGGCAAGGCAAACAGACCCAGGCTGCTGAGCAGCACGGTGGCCCAGCCATAGCGATGAATCGCCCGGGCCGTCACCACAGGTCCCTTCACCACCGGCAACATCGGAATCCCCACGGAGCGGTAGTCCTCACGCAGCAGCAGGGCCAGCGCCCAGAAGTGGGCCGGCGTCCAGACCATGACCAAACCAAACAACCACCAGCCGCCGAGACCCACGTGTCCCGTCGCCGCCGCCGCACCAACGAGGGGTGGAATCGCACCGGCAACGCCACCGATCACGATGTTCTGGGACGTCCGTGGCTTCAGCAATGCCGTGTACAGCAGCACATAGCTGCACAGACCCAGCAGCGACAGCGCGGCGGCGAGGCAGTTCACCCCGCTGATCAGCAGCATGGCCGCCGCCAAGGTGCAGGCGATCGCTCCAAAAAATGCTCCTCTGGCCGAAAGACGACCGGACGGCAAGGCACGACCGCTGGTGCGCTTCATCCGAGCATCCAGATCCTGCTCCCAAAGACAGTTGAGAACGCCGGCCGCTGCCGACGCGAGTGCCCCACCTCCGAGGGTGCAAACCAACCGAGGAGAACTCAACGGCCAGCCTTCACTCAGGGCCATACCGCCCAGGGTGGTCGCAAGCAGAAGTGGAATCAAACGAGGCTTGGCCACCTCCAGCCAGGCCGGCAACTTGAGACGTTTGCGGGAGGGGACGACCTCCTCTCGCGTGGGCACGGCCGCAATCGCAACGGTCGAATCAACCATGACAAGCGTCCAAAACAACGGATTGCACCTGCTGAGGAGCACGCACCACCTGCGGCATTGGCCCACGGGCCGCGAGGGCAGCGAGCAGAGCCACCAAAACTGCGGCCACGGCCTGGTGGGCAATGGTCACCACGGGCTCGGCGAGGCCCAGCCGCAGGGTGAAGACCCCAAGAGCGATCTGAATCGCCACCAGCGCGGCTGCACTGAGCAAGCCAGGCCACTGGGCGCGGCTCCAGCCCCCGGCCAGCAGAGCCACAAGAACAAACAGCAGCACCAGCCCAGCCGCAGGCATGGCCCCTGAGCGATGCATGGCCAACCAGCGACAGGCCTCACCAGCGGAGAGGCAGCGTTGGGCGGCCCAGGAGGTCGCCATCCGGCCACCCAGAAGGCACTGGCCCAGCACAGCAACCAAGGCCAACCCAGAGAGCGCACGCCACCACAGAGGGGGCCAGGCCATCACGGGATGCAGCAAACGCTGCGTTAACCCACTCAGCAGAGCGACAAGGGTGAGAGCCAGCGCCAGATGCGCCGTGACAATGGCCGAGGGAAGAAGCTGAACCACTGTCAGAGCCCCAAGACCTGCCTGCATCGCGACCAGGGCCAAAAGGCCAAAGCAGATCAGGGGAAGGCCGGTCGGTAGATGGCGACGACGCACGACAGCCGTGACCGTCGTGACCAGCAGAGCCATCCCGACGATGAAGGCATCGAGGCGGTGGAACCACTCCAGAAAAACCTGAAGGTTCATCTGGCGACCGGGCAGCAATGTGCCAAAACACAACGGCCAGTCAGGACAGGCCAGTCCGGCTTCCATCACCCGCGTCGCACCGCCGATGACCACAAGAGCGATCACTGCAACCACGAGATGAGCCATCACTTGAGCCAAGCGATGCATCAGCGAAGGCGACGAGATTGTGGTCATGATTCAGACCTCCTCCTTGACTCGTCAATCAGGCGATATCTGGACGCTAGCGATCACAACCAGCCCGTCTGGTTGTGACAGGCACTGAAATATTTCAGCAGGCCTTCATCTCTTTTCCCTGACAACAAACCAGTGCAGATCGGGCCAGATGCCTCTCGAGGTCGCCATCAACCGATGGCTTAACAATCAATTCATAGAGATCAGATCCATTGTCCATACTCTGGACAAAGTCAGGATCTATAACCATGCAGATCCCATCCGCCATCATCACGCTGGTGATCGGAATGGTGTTGGTGATCGGTGGATTTTGGTTGAGCCAATCGCTCAACCTCCTACCCGTTCAAGCGAGTGTCAACGCACCCATTTACGACGAACTTTTTAAGGTTCTCTTTACGATTGGCACCATTCTGTTCATTGGAATTGCCGGCCTATTGATTTTCAGCCTGATTCGCTTTCGTCGACGCAGCGACCAGGTTGGTGATGGCTTAGCCATCGAGGGCAATCTGCCACTGGAAATCTTCTGGACGGCTGTACCAGCCATCGTTGTTCTTTTCGTTGGGCTCTACAGCTACGACATTTACGACCGCATGGGCGGCATGGTCCCCCTGGCCCATGACCATGGAATGGAAGCCCAAGAGGAACGAATCTGGGGTGGAATCAGCTCGGGCTCCATTGACAGTGAAATGGTCAGTGGTGTTCTCCCGATTGAAGTGACCGCGATGCAGTTCGCTTTCCTCTTTCACTATCCAGAAGGAGACATTATCGCTGGTGAGTTACATGTTCCTGCGGGACGACCCGTTTCACTCAAAATGGAAGCAAAGGACGTGATTCATGCATTTTGGGTCCCGGAATTCCGACTCAAGCAAGACATCATTCCAGGACAACCAACACAACTGAGTTTCACAGCGACACGGCCGGGGCGCTACCCGATTGTTTGCGCAGAGCTGTGCGGTCCATATCACGGGGGCATGCGATCCACCGTGGTGGTAGATGAGCCCGACGAATGGGATAACTGGTTCAGCAGCAACGCCAAACCCGAAGTCACAACGGAAGCCTGACCATGACAGTCGCGACTCCCAATGACCCACTCACGACAGAGCGGCTGCAACCAACGGGTTGGTTGCGTTATTTCAGCTTCAGCGTTGACCACAAGGTCATCGGCCTCCAATACCTGGTCTGCGGGTTCCTCTTCTATCTGATCGGAGGCGCTCTAGCGGGAGCCATACGAACAGAACTGGCAAGTCCCGTTGCCGACTTCATGTCGCGGGATGTTTACAACCAGGTGCTGACACTGCACGGCACCGTGATGATTTTTCTCTGGATTGTTCCGGTCGTTAATGGTGCATTCGGCAACTATCTGATTCCCTTTTATGTGGGTGCCAGAGACATGGCGTTCCCACGGCTGAATGCCGTGGCCTTTTGGCTGATCCCACCAGCTGGATTGATGCTGATCACCAGTTATTTCCTGACGGGAGCGGCTCAATCGGGCTGGACAGCCTATCCACCCCTGAGCATCACGACGCCTGCGGCGGGACAGGTGATCTGGATCCTGAGCGTTGTGCTTCTCGGAGGAAGCTCAATCTTCGGAGGCATCAATTTCATCGCCACCATCCTGAAATTACGGAGGCCCGGCCTGAAGCTGATGCAGCTTCCCATGTACTGCTGGGCGATGCTGGGGACAAGCATCCTTGTCGTTCTTTCCACCCCTGTGCTCGCAGGCACGCTTGTGCTGCTGAGCTTCGATATCGTCGCGCATACGGGGTTCTTTAACCCATCCCTGGGTGGGAACGTGGTGGTCTATCAGCACCTGTTTTGGTTTTACTCTCACCCGGCCGTTTACATCATGGTTCTGCCGGCTTTTGGCTTAGTGAGTGAAATACTCCCCGTCCATGCCCGCAAACCACTATTCGGCTACGTCACGATGGTGTATTCGATCATGGCGATCGTTGGCCTCGGACTGATCGTATGGGCCCACCACATGTTCACCAGTGGCACTCCACCCTGGATGCGCTTGTTTTTCACCATCGCCACCGCCTTTATCGCTGTTCCAACAGGAATCAAATTCTTTAATTGGCTGGCGACCCTCTGGGGAGGACGCATCAGCCTCAACAGTGCCATTCTGTTTTCCTGTGGCTTCATCGTGAATTTCGTCTTGGGCGGCATCACCGGTGTAGCCCTCGCTCAGGTGCCCTTCGACATCCACGTCCACGACACTTATTTCGTTGTGGCTCATTTCCATTACATCGTCTTTGGTGGATCCGTCTTCGTGATCTTCGCCTCGATTTATCACTGGTATCCCAAGTTCACCGGACGGATGCTGAATGAGTCCCTTGGACGCCTGCATTTCGCCCTCACCTTTATCGGATTCAATCTCTGCTTCGGACCACAGCATTGGTTGGGTCTGAATGGAATGCCAAGGAGGGTTGCCGAATATGACCCGCAATTCACCCTGATCAATCAGCTGAGTTCCGTCGGTGCGCTGCTGATGGCCATCAGCACCCTCCCGTTTCTCTGGAATGTGATTCAGAGTGCACTGACAGGCCCTCTCGCCGGTGATAACCCCTGGAATGCCCTCACACCGGAGTGGCTGACCAGCTCACCACCACCTGTCGAAAACTGGGTTGGGGAGGCTCCGTTGGTGGAGGAGCCCTATGGCTATGGCGTCCCCGCCGATCAACTTGACCTGGCCGCCACAAGCGGACGTGATCTCTGGAGCAGCGGCAAATGACAACACTTCCAAGCCCGACCGATGCAACCCTCCAACAGGAGCATCACGACGATCACCACGGTGACTTCCGTCTGTTCGGCCTGGCCACCTTTTTGGTGGCTGATGGGATGACCTTCGCAGGGTTCTTCGCGGCCTATCTCACCTTCAAGGCTGTGAACCCATTGCCCGAAGGCGCCATCTATGAGCTGGAACTGCCTCTGCCCATCCTCAACACCGTGCTGCTGTTGGTCAGCAGTGCCACCTTCCATCGAGCCGGCAAAGCTCTTCTGAAGGGTGCGACGCAGCGTTGTCGCAGCTGGCTCCTGGTGACAGCACTGCTGGGCGTTGCCTTCTTGGTCAGTCAGATGGTCGAGTACTTCACCCTTCCGTTCGGACTCACTGACAATCTCTACGCAAGCACGTTCTTTGCAGCCACCGGATTTCATGGCCTGCACGTGACGCTTGGGGCCCTGATGATCCTGATCGTTTGGTGGCAGACCCGCCCTGAGGGCGGGCGCATCACCGCCGAGGCTCCATTTCCGCTGGAAGCAGCCGAGTTGTACTGGCACTTCGTGGACGGCATTTGGGTGATCCTGTTTGTCATCCTCTATTTGCTCTAACGCCTTGCCACAGCAGGGGGCAGCGTCCAGAATCTTCCAATCGAGGCGCCGTTGATGCTGGTTGGGAAGGAGTTACTGGACAAAGCCCGGTCGCTGAGCAACCGCCCAGAAGACGACATCGCGCGCGGATGTGGCTACGTCGGTCCCACTGGCCGCGTGCTGCGCAAGAGCTTTTACCGGGCGTTGGTGGAAGCAAAGGGCTACACCCTTCCTTCAGGAGGATCACAGGGCAGTGGAACCCGCGGCCGCCAGGCTGAGTTCAGAACGCGTGTACACGGCAATGGCAATCTGCTGATCGGACACGCCTACACCAAACGGCTCGGCCTCGAACCTGGCCAGGAATTCAGAATCGAATTACGCCAGGACACTGGGGCCATCTGGCTGTTACCCATGGATCAGGACGAAGATCCCGAGGTTCCAGGCGAGGAGACTCAATCCTTTCAAGACCAACCGTGAGCCGCCAGCCACTCCTGTGACAGGCAAGGCTCCGCTGCGGTTCTAGCGCCAGGATCTCCTGAACCATCCAACAAGCGTTCGGCGTAACGCGCCAGCTGGTCTGCCTCGAGGTTGATGCGGTCACCGATGGCTCGCTTCTGCAGGGTGGTGACCGCCCAGGTATGCGGAATCACAGCGAGCGTGAAATCAACGCCATCGGAAGCACATCGCGCCACGGTGAGGCTGATCCCATCCACCGCGATGCTGGCTTTCTCGCAGACATAGCGACCGAACCGAGGCTCCAGCCAACGCAACTGCAATTCCCAGGACTGCGGCCGTGACTCGATCGCGACAACCTCTCCGATCGCATCGACATGACCACTGACCAAATGCCCCCCCAGGCGGTCGCTCAACCGCAAGGCCGGCTCCAGATTCACCGCCGCACCACGATCAGCCTTCCAGCCCAGCGTGGTGCGGGAGAGGGTTTCTTCACTGACATCCGCCAGAAAGCCCTCCCCCGCCCGTTCCGCCACCGTCAGGCAGACACCGTCGACAGCAACGCTGTCACCAATGGCCAACGGAGCGAACGGACCACAGCCGTCCACAAGAACCCCTGAAGAGCGTCGCTGAATCGTGCCGACTGCCTGAATGAGGCCCGTAAACATGCCGCGGGGTTGTGATCACCGTGATCTGGTCATAATCGAAGGAAGGGCCGCGTCATCACCATGGTTGAAATGAGCGTGGCCGGTATCGCCCTCGATGCCGCCAGCCGAACCCCGATTGTGCTGCTGCGTGATTCCAGTGGCCGACGGCAGATCCCCATCTGGATCGATCAGGCCCAGGCCCACAACATCATGGCCGGCCTGCAGGGGAGCACACCGCCACGTCCGCTCAGCCACGACCTGATGGCGACCTTGCTGGTGGTGGCTGGCCTGGAACTCGATCGGGTGATCATCCACGCCATTGAAGAAAACACCTTCCATGCCGCCTTGAAACTGCGGGAAGAAGGGTTCGAGGGTGACGAGGACGATGAGAACGGCCTGATCGACATCGATGCCAGACCCAGTGATGCCATTGCCCTAGCCGTGCGCACGGGCAGCAGCATCTGGATGCTGGAGGAAGTCGTCGCCGAAGCGTCAATCCCTGTGGATGCCGAAGCCGATGCCGCTGATCAGAGTGCCTTCAATCGATTTGTCGACGAGCTCAGTCCCGCTGCCCTGGTCCGCCATCTCAAAGATCGTGACAACCAACGGGACAATCAGGACACCACCCCTTGAAACGGCCGTTTGGCCGTGGCCGGGCGGTGAGCCTGTTCACCCTCGGCACCATGCGCGCCCTGACCTCGGCGCAGCAGATGACGGCGGTTGTGCATGCGGCGGTGACCGCAGGGATCAATCACCTGGAAACGGCACCGGCCTACGGCCCAGCTGAGGATTTTCTGGGCACAGCCCTGAGCCAAAACCGCCATCAGGGCTGCGAGCCGGAGGGCGGTTGGGTGATCACCAGCAAGATCCTTCCGGGGTGCGGCCTTGAGGATGGCCAGCGTCAACTGGACGGGATCCTGCGACGTCTCGGTATCAGTCAGCTGGACAACCTGGCCGTGCATGGCATCAACCGCCCCGAGCATCTGCATTGGGCCCTGGAAGGCGAAGGCAGCGAACTGCTGAGCTGGGCCCTTCGATCAGGACAGGTCGGACAGGTCGGCTTCAGCAGCCATGGGGATGACGCGCTGATTGCTGAAGCCATCAGCAGTGGCCTGTTTGGGTTCTGCAGCCTTCACCTGCATCTTCTGGATCCGCAGCGTCTTCCTTTAGCCCAGCGTGCCCGCGATCAAGGCATGGGGGTCATGGCGATCTCGCCTGCTGACAAAGGCGGCCGACTGCAGGCACCCAGTAGAACGTTGCGAGACGACTGCCAGCCTTTTCAGCCCCTGGAGCTGGCCTATCGATTCCTTCTCGCCTCCGGCATCTCCACCCTGACTCTGGGAGCAGCAGATCCCAGCGACCTAGATCTCGCTCAGACCCTCAAGACCTCCTCTGGTCCGCTCAGCACCGAGGAATCCGAGGCGATCGCACAGCTGGAGCGGCACCGGCGAGCTCGACTCGGGATGGAGCAGTGCCATCAATGCCGGGCCTGTTTGCCCTGCCCGCAAGGCGTGCCGATTCCAGATCTGCTGCGATTGCGCAATCTGGCCATCGGCCATGACCTGATCGCCTTCGCGCAGGAGCGTTACAACCTGATCGGTCGCGCCGGGCACTGGTGGGAGCAGACGGACGCATCGGCATGCGAACGCTGCAAGGCTTGCCTACCGCGCTGTCCACACAACTTGCCGATTCCGGACTTGCTCGCCGACACCCATCAACGCCTCCAGGCCGCTCCGCGCCGGCGGCTATGGGGCTGACTGCAGCCAACGGTCACGCCAACGCTGTTGAGCCTCCGGCTGCAGCGGATTCAGCGACCAGCAACGCTCCCAAACATCAGCCGAAGGCATCAAGAGATCACGCCAACGCTCCGGGAGTGCAGCACGGATCTCCACCGATGGCGTCTCGACGACCGGTGCCCTCCATCCATCCGCAAGCAGACGTTGGCGCAGGGATCCATCCCAGGCCTTCTCCACCCAGGGCTGAGGCAGGGGCTCACGGGTGGCTGCCGGACGTGTCAACAAGGCCCAATGCAACGGTGCACCGACCGTCGGCAGGGCCGCTGACAACCGCTGATCCCGCCGCAACAAGGCCATGCAGCGCTGAAGAGGCAGCACCACAGCCAACGCCTTGTCTTTCAGCAACCAATTGAGTCCCTGACGGTCGTCGTACGCCAGAACCTGACGCCGCAAGCGTGTCAAGGCGTCGGTCCCAGTCATCCGGCTCGCCAGATCCATCACCAGACGCGGACTGGCGGGCAGCACAAGACGCCGCTCAAGCGACGGCTGCAACAACCACTCCCAATCGCTCGGGTTCCCCGTCAAACCCGAGGCCTTCCGCCACAGAATGACAAAGGGGCTGACCAGAACCGGCAGCACTGCCGCGGCCATCCCCGGAGAGAGACCCTCCAGATAGCTCAGGGCCTGCGCATCCAGACGAGTCCGCAGCGGATTGGCCGCCAGCGGTTGAAGGTCATCCACACCACATCGCTCCAACCAGCCATCGGTCAGGGCCAGCACGTCGGCCGTCTTGAACTGCTCGGCATCACAGGCCACAGCATCAACGCTGCGCTGCAGCTGCCAGGGGGAAGACAGCGCTTTCGTCCATAGCGACGGAAGAATGTCATCGGCCACCAGAAGCTGGGGAGGATGCTCCCCGCTCCGGCAACCGGCCAGAAGCATCGCTCCGGCCCCAGCCGACCAGAGGAGCATCTGGCGACGGCTGAAGGCCCCAGACCCAGCGACGGAGAAGTGGCTCATGCCGATGAACCTAGGGAGGCGGCCTTCAGGGTTTCCATGGCCTGGTCACAACGCTGCTGCAGGTGATGGATGGAACAGCCACGCAGTTGTGCCAGAAGCAACAGGGCCCCGGCCCCGACACCCTCTTTCACATACCCATTCTCAAAATCGCGGAGTTCCTGATGGCAGCTGGCCGTGAAGCGCACCCCGCTGTGCAGACCAACCAAGGGCACGTGATAGCGATCGGCCACGGAGTTCAGCAAACAGGCCAGACCGGATGCACCATCCGCGCTGGGTTCTGACGCCAACCAAGAGGTTGTCCCGAGCAGCACCAGCCGATTGAGAGCCTGACGCTGTGCTGGCGCCAGCCCCTCCAGTGCCAGCGCCAGCACAGCAAGCATCTGGCTGCCACCCCCGAGCAGCACAGGTTGACCGCTGCGAACCACCCCGGTGAGCAGACCAGCGGCCATGGCTTGGAAGGGATCCCCG
This sequence comes from Synechococcus sp., assembly GCA_049619435.1. GTDB lineage: Bacteria > Cyanobacteriota > Cyanobacteriia > PCC-6307 > Cyanobiaceae > Parasynechococcus. Next base: position 39,268 of record JBMZMY010000001.1, on the reverse strand, counting down.
ACGGCGGCCAGCACAGCCGTGGCCGACGCTCCGAACGGCAGGGACGCACGGGCCAGCCCCGAGGCGACCAACTGCGCTTTCTGAGCCTTGGGGGGATGAAGCCCACTCCCGCTGATCCACTGGCTGACCTCGAAACCCAGCCCAGCCAGCACACCCAGGGCCGTGGTGGTGCCCCCTGGCACGCACTCCGCCAGGACGAGCGGCCGACGCAATCCGGCTCCGATCCTGTGGCCTTGCCGCCAGAGTCGGCTCACCCGCTGCAGCGGCAAGCTCGCCCCAGTCGAAACACAGTCGGCCGGCCCGAGGTCGCTGGGCTCCAGGCGGAGGTGCGGCAGATCAAGCGGATGCTCCAAGCCCATGGCTGCGATCTGTGGCCTGAGCGAAACCCACTGCAGGGCCACGTGACTGAGCAACGCAGGGCTCACACCAGCGGGCAACGGGGGTAGGGGCCAGCGCCTGGGACCACCCGGTCCCATCAGCATCAATTCCGCATCAGCCAACGCTGTGAACCGTCGGGATACAGCGGTGGCCCCAGCCGCAGAAATCCCTGGATGCTCAGCGGTTCGCGTTCCCGCGAGCACCAACAGAAGATCAGCAGACAGGTGGGGGGCCTGCCAGACCTCTAGACGCTCAGCCACCTCTGTGGATGAACAGCTCCCCAGGACGCCGATCTCAGAGGGGATCAAGCGCAACCAAGGCATGGAGGACGGCCGGGGGCGCCGGAATCGGCGAACGCAGGCGTGGAAAAATCCAGAACGCCAGGGCATGCAGAGCCAGCACGTAAACCAGTTCCTGCACGATCACCAGGGCCAGCGCCATCAGCTGGACCTCGGCGAGGTCTGGGGTGATGGGCAGCTGAAGCACCGTGATCAAACGCTCCAACAGCGCAGCACCGGCACGGGTGATCACAATCCAGAGGTTTTCACCGACCAACAGGGACAGCACCAGAACCCGCACCAGAAACCCGGCTGTTCCCAGCAGCACCCCGACGGCCCAGCTCAGCCACCAACTCAACCCGCGGCACCAGCTCCATCCCAACCAGAGGGACAACAGGCCATAGGGGAACAACAGCAAGGGCCCTCGCACCGGCCCCATCAGCGCAGTCAACAGCAGCACAGCGATCACCAGACCTTCAAGTCCGGCACGACCGCCCCGTCGCAGCTGAAGCAGGGCCAGTGGAAGGGGCAAAGCCAAACGAAACAGCGCCCCCCCCACCGGCAGGTAATAGAGCGCCAGCCAGATCAACCCAGTGGTCGCCGCAAGATAAGCACCTTCCACCATGCGGACCGCTTGCCGTCGCGAGAGTGGCGCGGGATTGGGCCTCATGGGGTCGGAGCGATGCTCTCAATCCGCTCAACCGCAAAGGGCACATTCGAGCTCCGCAGTGCACGGGTCACCAGTTCAGCCGGAGCCGAAGGATCAGCAGCCGACAGGCGAATGGTGATCCGATAGGGCTGGGGTTGCTGGGTCGACACCGGCTTGTCCACAACGAGGTCAGGAGTGGGGAGGGACTCGGTCTTCGGCGCCACAGCCGTCTCTGTTCGAGTTGGGGCTGCTGCTTCCGGCTGCGGAGCGGGTGCACGGCTGTCGTCCATCGGCATCGCCGTGATGGGAGCAGGATCACTGAACCGTTGTTCAAGATCCTGAGCAATCGGGCTGCCGGCACAACCCTGCATCAGCAGGACCATGCCGATCGGGAGAACGATCCGGAGTGGCATCAGCTGTTTCCAGGCTTAATCACCCGCACGGCACTGGCGCGCAGTCGGCCGGTTTTGGTGGTGGTGGGGGCTTTCTTGGCCGCTGGTTTCTTCGCCGCTGGTTTCTTGGTGGTGGTTGATTTGCGTCGTGAGGTCTTCTTGGCAGCGGCTTTGGCCTCCAGCAGGGCGACCGCCTCCTCGAGAGTCACATCATCAGCACCTTTGCCTTCGGGCAAGGACGCATTGACCTTCCCCTGCTTGACATACAGGCCGTAGGGGCCGTCGTAGACCTGGATGGTTTCGTCACTGCCCTCCGGCTTACCGAGATCTTTCAGAGCGGTGCGACCACCCCGACCCCGCTTGGGCATCGCCAGGAGTTCAAGGGCACGACTCAGCCCCACCGCAAGAACGTCGTCATCACCCTTGAGGGAGCGGTAATCCTTCTCACCCTTGCCCTTGTCCCACACCACGTAGGGGCCGAAACGTCCAAGCCCGGCTTGCACCTTGCCGCCATCGGGGTGTTCGCCCAGCAACCGCGGCAACCGGAGGAGACCCAAAGCGTCATCGAGGCTGAGATCCTCCGGCTTGACGCCCTTCGGTAGTGAGGCCCGCTTGGGCTTGGGATTCTCATCACTGACCTGACCCCGCTGAACGTAAGGCCCGTACTGACCAAAGAGCAGGTACACCAGATCTCCCGTTTCAGGATCTTCGCCGAGAGCTTCCGGCCCATCGGCCTTCTGCTTCAGAATCAACTCAGCCTGCTCTTCATCGAGATCAGCTGGAGTGATCTCGCGCGGCAGGGTGGCTTTGATCAGCTCTTCTTCACCGTCATCGCTGACCCGCTTGGCTTCGAGGTAAGCCCCGAAGCGCCCGATCCGCACCACACAGGACAGGCCCTCCAGATCCACCGTGCGGGAAGCACCGGGGTCGATGTCGCCTTCACGTTGTTGAACCTGAAGTTCTAAACCTTGTTCGCCCTTGTAAAAAGTTTCCAGGTAAGGCAGCCACTCGACCTGACCATGGGAGATCTCATCGAGGGTGTGCTCCATGCGGGCGGTGAAGCTGGTGTCGACCAGATCGGGGAAGTGCTCTTCGAGCAGCGCCGTGACCGCAAAGGCCGTGAAGCTGGGGGTCAGGGCATTGCCCTGCAACGTGGAGTACCCACGGTCGACGATCGTGCCAATAATCGAGGCGTAGGTGGATGGTCGACCGATCCCTTCCTTTTCGAGCATCTTCACCAGCGAGGCCTCGCTGAAGCGCGCCGGAGGTTGAGTCTGATGACCGAGTGGCTCGACAGCCTTCGGCCGAGGGGTATCTCCGACAGCCAATGCCGGCAGTAGAACCTCCTGCCCCTCCAACGCGGCATCCGGATCGTCACTGCCCTCGACGTAGGCCCGGAAGAAACCGGGAAAATCAATCCGCTTTCCATTGGCGCGGAAGCTGGCATCACCGGAACTGAGGTCCACAGCGAGCATCGTCAAACGGGCTTCAGCCATCTGACTGGCGACCGTGCGTTTCCAGATCAGCTCATAGAGGGCAAGGTCACGACCATCCAACCCTGTATCGCTGGGGGTTCGAAAACGTTCTCCCGCAGGGCGAATCGCCTCGTGGGCCTCCTGGGCGTTGCGCGCTTTGGTGCTGAACTGCCGCGCTGTCTTACTCAGGTATTCCTTGCCGTACAGATCCTCCACGCAGTGGCGTGATGCGCTGATCGCCTGATCAGACAGGTGAACCGAATCGGTTCGCATGTAGGTGATAAAGCCGCGCTCATAGAGACCCTGGGCACACCGCATGGTTTCCCGGGCCGAAAGACGCAGCTTGCGATTCGCCTCCTGTTGCAGGGTGCTGGTGGTGAACGGAGGCACAGGCTTCCGCACCGTCGGCTTTTCTTCCACCTGATCAACGGTCCATGGAGCCTCGGCGACCCGCTGGGCCAGCGCCCGTGCGTCGTCTTCCGAGAGCAACCGAACATCACTGCCGGCCTTGAGTCCACCGGTGCTTTCGTCGAAATCATTACCGCTGGCAACACGCTTGCCAGCCACATGGGTGAGTTTCGCATCGAAGCTGCCGCTGGCCAACTCCAACTGAGCCTTCAGATCCCAGTAACTGCCGCTTCGAAACGCCCGACGAGCCCGTTCCCGCTGGACCAGCAATCGCACGGCGACTGATTGGACGCGGCCGGCCGACAGCCCCCAAGCCACCTTTTTCCACAACAGAGGCGAGAGGGTGTAACCAACCAGACGATCGAGAATCCGTCGGGTTTCTTGGGCATGCACCAGCTCCATATCCAGATCACGGGTCTGATCCAGAGCCTTGCCAATGGCCTCTTTGGTGATCTCGTGAAACACCATGCGCTTCACAGGGACCTTGGGCGCCAGCAGTTGAAGCAGATGCCAGCTGATGCTCTCGCCTTCACGATCTTCGTCCGTCGCAAGCAGCAGTTGGTCGGCTCCCTTCAGGGCGTCTTTGAGCTCACGAACCGTCTTTTTCTTGTCCTTTGGGACCACATAAAGAGGCTCGAAATTCTCCTCGGTGTTCACCCCGAGATTGGCCCATTTCTGGCCTTTTGCCGCTGCGGGAATCTCGCTGGCGTTGTTGGGCAGATCGCGGACATGCCCCATGGACGCTTCAACCTTGAAGCCCTTGGGCAAGAAGCCGCGGATGGTGCGGGCCTTCGTAGGGCTCTCAACGATGACGAGGGTGTGCGCCACAGATAGGCCGTGAACCGTGACCCTTCTTTATCGCACCGACCTCCGCCGTGCATGAGAAAGCCGTGACTTCGAAAGTGACCGAGGAGCGCCGCTACAGTCCTCCGAAGACGTTGGATCGCGCCAAGTCATGCCCGAATTGGGTGCACTGTTCATCGCCACCCAGGCCATGGCCGCTCCAGGCGATCTGCTCAACCTGTCCTTGAACGCATCGGCGGTCCTGCCTGAAGCAGCCGTCCTGTTGACGATGTTGGCCACACTGCTGGTGGACTTGGCCGGTGAGAAAGCAGCGGCACGCTGGGTTCCCCCGATTTGTTACGTCGGATTGGGAGGAGCACTCGCTCTCCTGGCGCTGCAGTGGGGTGCACCACCTGAGCCTTCGTTCCTGGGTGCCTTCATCTCCGACAACCTTGCGGTGGCCTTCAGGGCGGTGATCGCGCTCTCCACCCTTCTATCCCTGCTCATCAGCTGGCGGTACGCCGAACAAAGCGGCACTCCAGTCGGGGAGTACGCGGCCATTCTGTTGGCCGCAACCTTGGGCGCGATGTTGCTCTGCGGTGCGACCGATCTCGTGAGTGTGTTCATCTCGCTGGAAACCCTTTCGGTCGCGAGTTACCTGCTGTCGGGCTACATGAAGCGCGATGCCCGCAGCTCAGAAGCGGCACTGAAATATCTCCTGGTCGGTTCCGCAGCTGCAGCAGTATTCCTCTATGGCTCCTCGCTCCTCTATGGCCTGAGCGGCAGCACAAGTCTGGAGGCCATTGGCCTCGCACTCCAGACGAGCACCACCCCGCTTGCAGCTCTCGCTTTGGTGTTTGTGTTGGCCACCGTGGCCTTCAAAATCGCTGCGGTTCCCTTCCACCAATGGACCCCCGACGTCTACGAGGGATCACCGACACCTGTGGTGGCCTTTCTCTCGGTGGGCTCGAAAGCGGCTGGATTTGCTCTGGCTCTGCGGATCCTGGTCGGCTGTTTCGGAGCCTTTGATGGCCAGTGGAAGCTGCTCTTCACTGTGCTCGCAGTGCTGAGCATGACCCTCGGCAACGTTGTGGCCCTAGCCCAGACGTCGATGAAGCGGATGCTGGCCTACAGCTCCATCGGTCAGGCGGGCTTCGTGATGATCGGCCTTGTCTGCGGAACCGAAGACGGATTCGCGGCCATGGTGCTGTACATGGCCGCCTACCTCTTTATGAATTTGGGCGCCTTTGCCTGCATCATCCTGTTCTCGATCCGTACCGGAAGCGATCGAATTTCCGACTATGCCGGTCTTTATCAGAAGGATCCTCTGATCACCCTCGGATTAAGCCTCTGCCTACTCTCACTCGGCGGAATTCCTCCGATGCTTGGGTTCTTCGGCAAGATTTATCTCTTCTTCGCTGGATGGGCCGATCACCAGTACTTGTTGGTCGTGGTTGGTCTGATTACGTCCGTGGTGTCCATCTACTACTACATCTCTGTGATCAAGATGATGGTGGTGAAGGAGCCTCAGGAAGCGTCCGATGTGGTCAAGGCGTATCCGGAGGTCCGCTGGTCTTTGATGGGAATGCAGCCCTTGCGCTTCGCTCTGATTGGCTGTGTGGCCATCACGGCGATCGGTGGCATCCTTTCCAACCCACTGTTCCAGTGGGCGAATGAAGCGGTCACTGAAACGCCGCTTCTGCAGCAAGCCATCGCTCAATCCGCTCAGGGGGGCCTTGGCTGATCCCATGGGATCCGACTCAGCCGTCGTTGCCCAACTCAGCAACGTCAGCAAGGTGTATGGCCGCGATGACCTGGAGGTTCGAGCCCTCGACGGTTTGAATCTCACAGTCGAACGCGGCGACTTTCTGGCCGTGATGGGTGCGAGCGGGTCCGGCAAAAGCACCGCGATGAACATTCTCGGTTGCCTCGACCGGCCCTCATCAGGCAGTTATCGATTGAACGGCACAGCCGTTGAGCAGCTGGACGATGATTCCCTCGCTGACGTCAGAAATCAGTCCCTGGGCTTTGTCTTTCAGCAATTCCATCTGCTGCCACAGGCCACAGCGATGGAGAACGTGATGTTGCCGATGATCTATGCCGGAGTACCGGTCGACGAGCGTCGTGAACGGGCACGCGAGGCGCTAATCCGTGTGGGATTAGCGAAACGGCTCAACAACCGACCCAATCAACTCTCGGGAGGGCAGCAACAACGCGTGGCCATCGCGCGAGCGATCATCAACAAACCGGCGCTGCTGCTAGCGGACGAACCCACAGGCGCACTGGATTCAACCACCACCGCAGAGGTGCTTGATCTGTTCGATGACCTGCACAGCCAGGGCATCACCCTGGTGCTGGTGACCCATGAAGACGAGGTCGCCGAACGCGCCCGTGACGTGGCCCATTTCCAGGACGGACGGGTGGTGAATCTCAACCGTTCGGGGCTGAACCGCACCCCTTAAGCCTGAACAGCGGCCTAATCCCGCTGATTTGGCCAGAATGAGCTCAGGATCACGTTGCGATGACTGCCCTGTCCCAGCCCTTGACGGTGGCCGTGGTGGAGGACGATCCACGCATCCGCAGGCTGATCGCGGACGAAGTCGCAGATGAGGGCCACCAGGTGGAATGTTTCACCAGTGCGGAAGCCTTCCTCGACAGCCTCACGCCCGACCGCTTTGACTTGGTGCTTCTGGATCTGATGCTCCCCGGCATGACAGGGCTGGACTGCCTGTTGGCACTGCGAGCCTTAGCACCATCCGAACAACCATCAGCCAGGTTGGTCGTGGTCACAGCGCTCAACGACAGCGTGATGCGACAACAGGTGCTCAACGCCGGTGCTCAGGACTACGTCCTCAAACCGGATCTGTTTTTGCAACTTCCTGAGCTGCTCACACGCTCTGCGAAGCGGTCAGAAAGGGAACCGTGATCGTCACGCTCGTTTCGGTGTCACCCGATGGCAGCAGAGCCTGGGTCAAGGTGAGCTGACCACCCCACGATTCCACCAATTGACAGGCCAGCGGCAGACCAAGGCCCGCTCCCTCAACATGGCGGCCGTCCCGCTCAACCTCGGCCCGCACGAACGGCCGCTGCCATCGCTGCAGTTCCTCCACGCACACGGGAGCCGCAGAACCAACACTGACCATCTCCAAAACACACAAAGACTCCGAGAGCCGCGGCCACACAAGGAGACGAATGGGAGTCTCCGCCCCGCCATGGCGGATGGCGTTGTCCACCAGTTGATCCAAAACCAGCCCAAGGGCGGTGCCATCGACACCCACCGGCGGCAGCTCCTGGCCCGGGGGCTGGTCGATCAGAACCCGACCCTGTTCGGAGCTCGGCAGCTGCTGATGCCAAGCCAGCAGAAGGGAATGCAGCAGCTCGGACTGCCCACCAACCTGGGGGGGGGCCACCTGGAGGGACGTCATCAAGGTGAGGTGTTCCAGCAGCTGATGAATGCGACGCGTCTCCTCCCAGACCACCTGCAAGCGGCTTTGGGCAGCCTCCGCGCTGCTGTCATCCCGGATCAGACGCCGCAGCGTCCCTGTCACAATCGCCAACGGCGTGCGCAGCTCATGGCTGAGATCTGTCATGAACTGCTTCTGTTGACGCAGAGCCTCCTCTTCAGGCGAGAGGTCCTGAAGCGTGATCAACAGGAACCGTGCCTCGGGGAGAACGATGGGCTGCCATCGCAGGCGCTGCGGTTCGGACAGTTCGCCGCTGGGACGCCGCAAGCAAAGTCGATCAGCCCCGGCCTCACGGGCCAAGGGCATGGAGCGATGGAGACCATGGGACGTCGGCAGAGCCTCACCCTGCTCAGAACACAGGATCAGCACCTCCTCGATCGGACGATTGAGCAACTGAATTGGCGCACCGTCCAGCAACAGCGATGCTGAAGCCCGGTTGGCCCAGTGAATCCTCCGGGAGGCATCGATGATCAACATCGCCTCACCAGCGGCATCAAAGGCGACCTGAAGCATTCCCAGGGATTGCCGCAACTGCTGGACCAGGGACGAATCGAGGGGGGCTGATTCCTCCTTGGGCATGGCATCAGCCATGCATCCCCAGCGGTCTGAGCGTGGCAGCGAACGACCAACTGCCGTCCCGGTGCTTCTCCGCCACAATGAAATGTTCGCTATCGATCACCACTCCGTTGGAGCAGAAGGTCGCCAAGGTCAGAGGGTGATTGAGCACGGTCGACGCTTCGGTGAGTTTGAACCGAGCAAAACCGGCATGGTGCGCATCACGGAAGGTTTCCGGGAGGATCAAACCAAGGGGCTTCCCCACCAAGGTTTCATCGGTCCATCCATACACCTCTCGGAAGCGTTGATTGATTTCCACCACGACCCCAGAGGCATCAGCGCGGACGAAGGGGAGATCCTGCTGCTGCCGGAGCGACGCAATCGCATCTGCTGTCCAGGTCTGAGGGGTGTTCAACAGCACAAACTCTTCCGACAAAAGCTTAGGAAGCACGAGAGGCCTGTCCAGAACTGTGTCTAAGGTGTTGAGAGATTGCATCGCCCAATCGTGCCGACCACCTCATCCCCCCTCCGTGTGCTGGTGGTGGATGATGAAAGTCGACTCACCGAGTTGCTCAAACTCGAACTGGATGTTGAGGGCTACGACGTTGAGGTGGCATCCGATGGAGCCACAGGGCTGATTCGCGCCAAGTCCAGCCCCTCTCCAGATCTGATCATCCTGGACTGGAATCTGCCGGATTTCAGTGGAATCGATATCTGTCAACGCATCAGGGCCGGTGGTTTGACCACGCCAATCCTGATGCTGACAGGTCACGACGAAATCACGGATCGCGTGATGGCCTTGGACGCGGGCGTGGATGACTATCTGGTCAAACCCTTTTCCATCGACGAATTGATGGCACGTCTGCGGGCGATGCACCGCCGGGCGGATTCCTTCTCCGGTCCATCCTCAAGTAACCCGGTGCAGGAAGACCTGCAGGTCGGTGACCTGTTGATGAATACACGCACCCGAGATGTGACACGCGGCGAGCGCAGAATTCAACTCTCAGTGAAGGAATACGACCTGCTCAATTTTCTCTTGCGTGGAGCAGGACGCGTCCTGGAACGTCAAGAGATCATGCGAGGCGTGTGGGGAGAAAATTTCTACGGCGATGACAATCTGCTCGACGTTTACATCCGCTATCTCCGCCAAAAGGTCGAAGAGCCCGATGCCCCAACGTTGATCCACACGGTGCGCGGGGTGGGCTTCATTCTTCGGGACACCTCCTCCTGAACCGCCCGGTCCGTCAGGGCCGTTCCAGAGCAGCCATCAGCTGTTGAACCAGAAGCGCCACAGCATCGATCTGGCCCAGGCCGAGGTGTGTGGGATCCAAGTCACCGGGTTCAATCGCCACCCAACCACCCCGCTCAGCGCGACGCACTTCAAAGTGCAAATGGGGCCCGGTACTCAACCCCGTGTTGCCAACGCGCCCGATCACCTCACCCTGACGAACGATCTCACCGGAGCGGACATACAGCTCAGACAGATGGCCATAGAGGGTCCTGCGATGGGGCCGTTGATGCTCGAGCTCCACCGCCAACCCATACCCACCGGCCAAACCACTGCTCATCACACGGCCAGACCGCGCCGCCACCACAGGAGTGCCTTCAGGAGCCGCAAAATCCCGTCCGGCATGCATCAACCAGCTCTGCAACACAGGGTGGCGCCGCCATCCAAAAGCACTACTGGTGACCGCCTGGCCCAGCACCGGAAACAACAGACGACGATCCTGGTTGCCCCGAACCGCAGCGGGACGGGGGGTGACAGCAAACACCGACTCCAGCCGGAAGCCGGTCGTACCTCCAGCCAAAAGAGCAGAGACCGGAACCACGACGGGGTCTGGCCGCCTCGAGCCACCGGCAAGGTCGGCACGATCGAGCCGTGGTTGATGACGCGATGCTCCGGATCGCACCGCGACACCAGTCGCACATTCCTTGCGAGAGAGCGCACCGGAGCGACAGCCCTGGTCCAACGCCGATGGTGCAATCGGCGTCTGCAAGGCACCGCGCTGGAGATTGCGCCGCTCCTGGGGCGTAATCACCCGCAACTGTTCGAGCTGATCCAAGCTCTGAGCAGCACCGACAACGGCCTGGATCGGCCAGACCAACACAAGCCCAAGCAAGACATGGCCACGCATTGGGCTCGTCCCGGATCGCCCACAGGATGGCTAAACCCTAGGCATCGGATAGCAGTGAATCACCCCCAGCGCTGCAGGCAACGTCTTGTGGCGCCTCGACGCAGACACAGGCCACCGTCTGGGCTGAGGCCTTCAATACTCCAAACCTGACCATCTCTCGGATCGATCCAGACGTCACTCCAAAGCCGAGCTTCCGCTGCCGAAAGGCATCGAGAGAGCTGATCAGCCCGAGCCCAAGCCAGACAGCGGTCCATCGCCACCATCACCTGCGCCGCCCATCCGGCGGGGCTGCCGGCCGCAGGTCCCTGCAACCGTCTCAGGGAGGTCGCCATCGCTGGAACGGCATTGCGGACGTTGAGTCCCAGACCAAAACGCACCAAGCGGAGCGTTGAACCTCGATACACCAAACGAGGCAACAGGCCTGCGAGTTTGGCGCCATCCACGAGCAGATCATTGGGCCATTTGATCCGCACCGGCACTCCGGCTCGCTCCAGTTGTTCCGCCATTGCCACAGCTAGGGCCAGTCCCGCCAGCCCGGCACTCTGACCAACCTCCTGGGACCAGGGCAGTGCTGCACTCACCCAGACGCCTCCCCGCGGAGCGGACCAGACACGCCCGCGTTGTCCGATGGCCCGGGTTTGATGTGCGGCAAACACCGCATAGGACCGCGTGATTGGGCCCGACGGCAGACCCTTCAGCCACCCCTCAAGCTGACGTTCCGTGCTGCTGCAGACCGGCAGTGCACGCAACTGCCAGCAGGATGCATCAGCACCAGTGAAGGCTCGATAGTGGGCCATCACCTGAGCGCAGCTGAGCCGTGGCCTAAACGAAACGCTCACCACACCCGCCCAGGCGATCCACGGCCTCCAATAAAACGTCCACGGGCCGTACCAACGCCATGCGCAGCCAACCGCGGCCCCCCTCACCAAAACCAGAACCAGGCGTCAGGGCGACACCGCACTGATCCAGCAACTCCGTTGCGCAGCGTTCGTCATCCCAGCCCAGGGCTTGCGCCCAGTCAGGAATCGGCAGCCAGAGATACAAGGCCATCTCAGCCGTGGGAACCGACCAGCCCATGCCTCGCAACGCCGAGAGGACTTGATCGCGCCGATCGCGGTACACCGGGCGCAACCCTGCCGGCCAGTCGCTGTACTCGCTTAACGCGGTGATGCCCCCGCGCTGCAGCGCCAGGGACTGATTGAAATCAATCACGGATTTCACCTGCCGGAGTGCCGCAATCAACGGCGCTGCCCCCACGGCAAAACCAAGGCGAATCCCCCCCATGCACCAGCCCTTGGACAGGGAGAAAAACTCGATGCCTCGCTCCCGCCAGCCTGGACTCCGCAGCAAGCTCGGCGCTTCGCCCGCCAGCGACAAATCCACATAAGGATTGTCATGGGCGATCACGAGGTCATGGCTGATGCCGCGTTGCATTACGGCATCCAAAACGCCCTGATCACCAACCCGGGCCGTTGGGTTATGGGGATAGCCGAAGACAAACAGTTTGAGTTGGTCCCAGTTTGATTCGGACACCGCAGTGAGATCGGGGGTCCAGCCATCGGTTGGGGACAGCGCCAGGGTCTGCACATCGGCGCCAGCCAGCACCAGGCCGCCCAAATGGGAGGGGTAACACGGGTCGAGCACCAGAGCTGGATCACCTGGGTTCAACACAGCCAAGGGGAGATGGGCTGTGCCTTCCTGAGAGCCCACCAGCAACTGAACCTGCGAACCAGGATCGATATCCACCCCGAAGCGCTGCGAACACCAGGCGGCAACGGCGTGCTGGAAAGGAGCAGTCCCTGCGTTCAGGCAATAGGACGAGCTACCGGGGTCCTGGAGGGCCTCGGCCATCGCATCCAAGACCTGCTGAGGTGGACGCAGATCCGACGACCCCAACGAGAGATCAATCAGTGGGGGCCGACCTTGGCTCTCTGGGGCCTGTCGATAGGTCTGCTTGCGCTGATCTGTTCGAGCAAAGACTCCTCCACCAAGGGGCCCCAGCCGATCAGAGATTTGCATCCAAGAAGCTCTTCAGCTGCGGCTGGGCAATCGCCCCTTCATGCCGGGCCAGTTCCTTGCCATCGCGGAACAGGATCAGGGTGGGAATGCCCTGCACGTGATAAGCATCACGGGTCTGAGGATTGCCATCCACCTCGAGCTTGCCGACGGTCAAGGTGCCGGCATAGGTCTCGGCAGCCCAATCCATCAACGGAGCGATCAGACGACAAGGGCCGCACCAGGGAGCCCAGAAATCCACCAACACTGTGCCGGAGGACTGCAGGACATCAGCAGCAAAAACGGAGTCGGTGAACTCGTGGACAGCGTTGGCCAATGGAAAAACGACGGCGATGGCCTGATCCTATGGAGATCACCCACCGTGCGTCGACGCCCTCAAAGCTTGTCGATAGAACGCTTTAGATCTTCAAGATCGGCATCAACGGCTTCAACCTTGACCTGCTTCACGTCGGTCGAGGGATCCGCTGCGGGCAGAGCGACCGCTTCCGGCCCGCCTTTGAGCTGAACACGCAGTGCTGCGAGCTCATCGTCGACATCACTACCGCCCTCCAGGGCTGCGAACTGGCTTTCCAGATCAGCACCAGCCAACTCAGCAGCGGCTTGTCCGGTGGCCTCCAATGACTCCACTTTCTCTTCCATGCGCTCGAAGGCAGCCATGGCGGTGTTGGTGCCGAGATTGCCCACGGCACTCTGCAATTGCTGCTGAGCCTTGGCCGCTTCGGCCCGGGCCTTGAGCATGTCCTTCTTGGTCTTGGCCTGGGCGATCTTTCCTTCCAACGCGACCAGACTTTTCTTCAGGGTCTCAACCTGGCCATCCTGAGCCTGAACCTGGGCACTCAAAGAGGTTGCTGTCTCCTGAAATGTCTTGCGACGGGTCAGCGCTTCGCGAGCCAGATCCTCTTCGCCTTTTTTGAGAGCGAGTTCGGCACGCTCGTACCAGGTGTTGGCCTGGGATGACGCCTGCTCAGCCTGATTGCGAAGTCGTTTCTGGCTGGCGATCGCCATGGCAACCGCCTGTCGAAGCTTCACCAGATCCGCCTGCATGTCGGCAACGGACTGGTCCAAAATTTTGGACGGATCCTCCATCCCGCTGATCGCCGCATTGGCATTGGCACGCACCAAACGGCTGAGTCGGTCGAAGAAACCCATGGAGCAAGCGTTGATCCCACCAGAGGGTAGCGAGATCCGCAGGAACTCCCTCCTAGGCTGAAGAAATGGCAGTAGCTCCTGACTCACAGCGCCGCAGACTGAAGGGCCTCGAACTGCTGCAGGCGGCGGCACCTCCTCCTGCCGAACAGCTCAAAACCTGCCTCGACACCCTGCGTCAGGACTGGCGCAAAGACGGACATCTCGCTGGGCTCTGGCAGGACTGGAGTCGTATCGCGGGCTCGCGACTGGCCCCGCACTGCCGTCCGTTAACCCTGCAACGGGGTGTGCTAACAATCGGCGCTTCCCATCCCCAATGGCGTCAAGCGCTGCAGTACAACCGACCCCAGCTCCTGGCAGCCCTGCGCGGAGCTGGCCACCCAGTCCGTGATCTCAAGATCCAGCAGCACCATTCCCTGGCCGCACAGACGCCCGAGAATGAACAACAGATCTGGAATCGGCATCCCAGTCGCATCGATGTTCATGGCCTGGGCACCTGTCCGAACTGCCAGCGTCCCTCTCCTCAGGGGGAAATTGACTTGTGGTCGTTCTGTGGCTTCTGTCGTCGTCAGGAATTGAGCCAGTCGTAGCGATCAATAGCGTTCTGGACGGGGATCCTGCCAATCGGCTGTCGCACCATCAACGACCAACGCATTCGCCCGAGCCTGCAACCGCGACCGGTCAACTCTCCACAGCTGATAGATCCCATGCTCACCCAGCAGCACAGGACTGAGGTCCTGCCAATAGGGCTTGCTGGAGGTGCCCCGATCGATCGCAATCAAAACCGTGGAGCCTGCAGCACCGGGAGCAATCGGGCGGCCAGTCCAGCCCCGGCGCTGCTCATGAGACAACCGGTCAACAAGATTGACCAGGGCACCATCCGATCGCCCCTCGAACAAGACGATCTTCTTTGTATAGAAGTGAAGGGAGGGTTTCATCACCCCGACCATCGCGAGGGGTTCATCACCACGCTGATGCTGAAGCATTTGCGCAGCCACATCACGCACAGGGCGTTGCCGCAATTGATCCGCAAGTTCAGCGATCGGGATGAGAGCGGTCAGGTGAAACAACACCAAAGGCAGCTGCATCGCCACCACACGCTGCACAGGGGCTCGACGCAGGGTGAACACCCCGAGCAGCACCGCCAGGGTGAACCAGGCCCCTGCCCGCAGGACAAGCCCACTGGCCAAGAGATCTTGGACCAAGGTGGGCATTTCCGGATCGTCAATGAGAGGAATCCATTGACCGGACATCCAGAACACCAGGGACAGCCCAGAAACGAGAACGACGGTCACAACGCAGGCGATGGCCACGCCGAGGGATCGCCGTCGCAAAGACAACGCCATCAGCAGAGCCGCGGCCGGTGTGGCTGGGATCCAGTAACTCGGTAATTTCGTGGCGGCGGTGGTGAACAGCAGCAGAACAGCAAAAAGCCAGCAGCCCGCGAATTGCTGCAGCGATTGTTGGGGGGGCGAGTCATCCAGCCGAATTTGCAGCAGCCCCAGAAGAAGGAATGCCGTCCATGGCAACGCTGCAATCAGCATCAGCGGAATGAAGTACCACCAGGGCTGAAGGTGGTTGTTCACGACCGAGGTGAAACGCTGGAGGTTGTGATACCCGAAGAAACTGTCCCAGAACGGCTGACCTTCCACCAGCAGTTCCGCGGCGTACCAAGGAAGGCTGATCAGCGCGGTGATCGCGAGGCCGGGTAGGGGGCGAAGACGTCTCCAGAGCAGTCCCAACTCGCGGCGTAACAAGCCGAACGCCAGCAAGGTCAGACCAGACAACACAACGGCCACTGGACCCTTGGCCAGCACGGCAAACCCAAGCACGACCCAGGCCGGTGCCCAGTGCTGTTGATCAGGCTCCGCAAAGCGACGCCACTGCAGGAGAAGGCTCAAACTCAACAGTGCACAGAGCAAGGCATCGCTCACCGCCGTGCGACTCCAGATCAGCACCAGGGGCGACAACGCGAAGCCCAAAGGGGCAGCCACTGCTGTCCAGAGGGGGTGCTGATCCTGGTTCTGGGGCCAGCGCAGCAACGTATCCGCCAGACCGAGCATCACAGCCATGCAAGACAGGGCCGAAGGAAGTCGCGCAGCCCAGCTGCCCAGGGGATCCCAGAGCCCCTCTCCTGGCAAGGCATACCCCAGACCCATCAACCAGTAGACCAAGGGCGGCTTGTCGTAACGAGGCAATCCGTTCACCCGCGGCGTGAGCCAATCACCTGTTTCAGCCATGGCGCGGCCGGCTGCCGCAAATAAAGGAGGGGTCTCATCGATCAAGCCCGTCGAGCCGAGACGCCAGAGGGCCATGACGACGCCAAGACCTAGAACCAGCGCCAGTACGCGTTGTCGACTGCGGCAGGACAACTTCCCCACGCCTGCTCACCTAAAGCTTGGTGGAGATGCTGACATCCCCGACAGCCAGCCCCTTCTGGATCCAGGTCTCAACGCGTTGCGCGAACACATCGCAGGAGGCGTGGGTTTCGGCCCAGTGCCGGCAGGCGGAGCGATCAAGCTGCTCGAGACGGCCTAAAGCAGTCGTCAACGCAGCCACGTCATCGGCCGGAACCAACCAACCTGTGGTGCCGGATTGAATCAGCTCACCAGGCCCACCACGGTCGTAGGCGACCACGGGCACACCACAGGCCAGCGCTTCGACGACGACATTGCCGTAGGCCTCGTTCCACTTGGGCGTGTTGATCAGAGCACGACAGCCGCCGAGCTGCTGCTGCAACTCGGATGTGGGAAGGAAGCCGCGCCATTCGATGGTGCCAGCCGGAACGCTGGCCTCCACAGCGTCGGCATAGGCGGAGTCCTCCCGAAATCCCCAAACCAACAAACGCTCGCCCAAGGCGGCCGCCGCCGCGGCCGCGTCTTCCAGGCCTTTTTCCGGAGCGATGCGTCCCGCCCAGCCCAAGGAACCGGTTGCAACCGAGCGGTAGGTGTAATTGGTGAGATCGAAGCCGTTGCCAACCACCCGCGGAGGAGACGGAAGCTGGAAATCTGCAGCCTGCCGGGTTGTATGGAAAGCGAGACGCCGTTGATCCCACCGCCCCAGGGCCTCGATCGCGTCCCCCATCACTGCCGACTCACGGCCCATGCTGATCAGATGAAACAGCCTCACCGAGAGGTAAGGCGTCATCCATAGCGGCAGCCAGTCGTAGCCGAAATTGAGCAGGGCATCGGCCCCGACCTGCAGGGCATGGGCATGGGCTCGCTCAAACAGGCGTGGCAGCATCCCGTCGGCAGGAATCGTGATGTCTGCGGCGTGATCGCTGTGCTGCCAACTCGGCTGATCACAACCATCCACCTCCAGCAGATCGAGCTGGGGATGACGGCAAGGCAATGTTGAGCCGGCACCCGCGACGACGCTCAAGCGGTGGCCACGCGAGAGCAGTCCCTGCACCAACGAGCGCAGGGTCAGCTCAACACCGCCGCCCCGGCCGCTTCCCAGCGCGCCGATCGGGGTGTTGATCATCACCAGATGCAGAGGTCGACGATCCATGGATCACACCGTTGCTTCCGTGACAGCGGGCCGCTCCCAAAGTCGTCGCCTCTGGCTGACGCAAATCACAGACGCCATCACCAAGGCGACGCCGACCCATTGCAGGGGGTCGAGGCGCTCACCGAGGAACCAGCCTCCTGTCGCCAAAGCGAAGACCGGTGTCAGAAATCCAAGACTGCTGAAACTGGTCAAATCACGTCGGTTGGCAAACCAAAAGAACAACCCATAAGCGAGGGCACTTCCGAACAAGCTGGCAAACCCCATTCGCATCCAGTCAGTGCCCCCCCAAGCGGGAAGAGTCCAACCCCGCTCGAGCACTGAGCAACCGAACAGCGGCAACCCACCAATCACCATGTGCCAGCCGGTCGTTGCCACCGGATCACTGTGGCGGGCGGCGTAACGAATCAGGACCGTCCCGAGGGCCATCGCCAGAGCCGCCAACAACATCCAGCCTTCACCGGGTTGCAAGGCAAAGGCGAGACCAGGCGAGTCGCGAAGCAACCACCAATGGCCGAGCAACTCTCCGGGAACACCCAGGCAAAGAATCCCGGCAAGACCAAGTCCCAGCCCCATCCAGCCAATGGGATTGATGGAATCAGCAAAAAGGGCGCGAGCGAGCAGGGCGACCAGCAACGGTTGGGAGTCGATCAGAACCGAACCCAGACCAGCCCCAGTGCCGGCAAGGCCCAGGGCCAGCAAACCCTGAAACAGCACCGCATCCACCAGGGTGAACAAGGCAAACCAACCGAAATCGCGGCGATCGATCCCAACGGACCGGCCACTGGCCTTGAGCCAAAGCAGAACGGCAACCCCAGCCGGACAAAGACGCAACGCGGCCACCAACCAGGGCCCACCACCAGGAATGAGTGGAGCCATGGCTGTCATGGCAGTTCCCCAAAGGGCAAAGGGCAGAACCATCAGCAGCCACAGGAGTGGTCGTGACATGCGATTCCGCGGCAGTGACCTTTTTAAGATCCGGAAGAATGCTGATGTGACTCATGGTCTGGCCGTGGCGCCGAAAATCACGCCGCCGCATGGCGCGGATCGTTGTGGAGGGCGCAATTTCGGGCAGCACTCGCAAACGCGTCCTCAAAGCGCTGCGTGAGGTCGAACGTCGTGAATTCCCAGCCTTGCTGCTGCGGATCGACAGCCCGGGGGGCACGGTCGGTGACAGTCAAGAAATCCATGCCGCCCTGCTGCGCCTCCGCGACAAGGGATGCAAAGTCGTCGCCAGCTTCGGCAACATCTCCGCATCAGGGGGGGTGTACATCGGAGTGGCCGCTGAGAAAATCGTGGCCAATCCCGGCACGATCACCGGGTCCATCGGAGTGATCCTCCGCGGCAATGACCTCTCCAGAGTGTTCGAACGCATCGGCATTCGCTTCGACACGGTCAAAAGTGGACCCTTCAAAGACATCCTGTCGCCGGATCGTCCTTTGAGCGACGCCGAACGCCAGCTGCTGCAGGAGCTGATCGACAGCAGCTATGGGCAGTTCGTGGGTGTTGTCGCCAATGGGCGCAATTTGACGACCGACCAGGTCAAGACCTTCGCCGATGGACGTGTCTTCAGCGGAGAGCAAGCCTTGGCTCTCGGTCTGGTCGACGAACTAGGCGATGAAGAGCATGCCCGGCGTCTGACCGCAAAAATCGCCGACCTCGATGAGGAGAAGAGCCAACCCATCACCTTGGGCAAGGAACGCCGCAAACTCACCGGTCTGTTGCCCGGTTCCTCCATCCTTCATCAATTGCAGAAACGCGTGAGTCTTGAATTGATGGGCAACGGGCAGGTTCTGTGGCTCTACAGACCATGACTGATCCGACCCTTCGTTTGGTG
This sequence comes from Synechococcus sp., assembly GCA_049619435.1. Lineage (GTDB taxonomy): Bacteria > Cyanobacteriota > Cyanobacteriia > PCC-6307 > Cyanobiaceae > Parasynechococcus. The sequence continues at coordinate 20,245 of JBMZMY010000001.1, read as the reverse complement.
GGACTGCGTGGCGCCACCACATGCCGCGACAATTCGGTGGAGGCCATCGACGTTGCCGTTCGAGAGTTGATCAATGCCCTGGTCGAGCGCAATGCCTTGACCCCTGATCGAATCGTCTCGGTCACGTTCTCGGTCACAACCGACCTTGATGCCTGCTTCCCTGCCGCCATCGCCCGCCGCCGCGATGGCTGGGATGGAGTCGCCCTGCTGGATTGTCAGCAGATGGCGGTGCGTGGCGACCTTGATCGCTGCATCCGGGTTCTGGCCCATGTCTGGCTACCCAGCGCGCAGGAGGCCAGGCATCCCTACCTGGAAGAGGCCAGCCGCCTACGGCCAGACCGATCTGGTCACAACTGACAGATCAAACGCCGGCCCAGAGCGTTCTCGCATCGGCATGGGACTCAGGAGAATCCCTGGAACGCACCACGGTCTCGTCCATGCCCTTTGACAGCCACTGCTTTCGCCGCTGGTTCGGTGCCGCTGCCATGACCGGACTGGCACTGATGGTGCCGACGGATCTGATCTCAACGGAATCAGCGGCCCGGGCCCAAGGCACACCAAGCCTGATGGAGTTTCGCTGGGATACCGATCGCAACTACCGCAAGCTGTACTACTACCAGACCTCAACGCTCGAAAGCGATCGGTCTGAGTGGTATCTCACGCTCCGCGCCAAGGACCGCAAAACCGCTGTCCTCAAGCTCACCGTGACCATCCCGGACTACTTCGACGCCAAGTTGAAGCCCCGGCGGATGAGCCTGTGCAGGACCACGTCCGGCAGCATGATGAGCCGCACCAAATGCCTGGAAACCATCCCAGCGACGATTGAGGTCAACGACACCCAAACGGCCATCGAGGTGTTTCCCGATCAACCGTTGCCCATGGATGGCGACTACTCGCTTCGGATCAAACTGTTCAACCCACGCGGTAATCGGATGTACCAGCTGAATGCCCTGATTCAGGCTCCTGGTGATGTGCCGATGTCCGGCTACGCCGGAAGCTGGTTGATCGATGTGGACTGACTGATAAATTAGTCAGCTCTGATCGGACGGACGACACAGACGCCATGACCAAACGCACCCTCGGTGGAACCAATCGCAAGCGCAAACGCGTGTCGGGTTTCCGGGTCCGCATGCGGTCCCACACCGGTCGTCGCGTCATCCGCACCCGCCGCAAGCGCGGTCGCTCCCGCCTGGCCGCCTGATCCAACCGGATTCAACGGACTAACAAAACCTCGAGCAGTCCTGCCCTAAAGGCAGCGGCCGTTCGAGGTTTTGTTCTGCTCTCCAATGATTGTTTGCTTGCCCTCCGGCTGATGGCACTCCCCGCCTCCATGCGCCTGCGGGGCCAGCGCTGCTTCAGCAAGTTGCTTCGCTCCGCCAAACGCCACCATGGCCAATGGATGGTGCTGCGGACACTCCAAGGCGATCCGCGATTACTCCGGCCTGAATTGCGCAGCGCGAGATTGCAGCGCTGTCGCTGCGCAATCGTGATCAGCAGCAAAGTCAGCAAGCGAGCGGTCAAGCGCAACCGCCTACGGCGGTTGTTTCATCACCATCTCCGCACACGTTTCGAATCCCAGGAGCAATGGTCCGGTCAGTGGCTGTTGATCAGCCTGAGACCGGACGCTTCAGCGATTGATCCCGCGCAGTTGCTCGAAGAATGCGACAGTCTTCTTACGTCAGCCGGCCTGCATCCATGACCAGCAGCACTCCGGAAGAAGTTCACTACGAGGGGGGGCCCGCTCGCGGTGATCTCATCTTCAACATCCTCCTGGGTTTCACCCTGATCGGGATTCCCTTCACGATCGGTGCCATCGTCCGTGCCTTTTGGCTCCGTTTCCGCATCACGAGCCGTCGTGTCTCCGTGAGCGGCGGATGGCGTGGCAACGATAAAACCCAAGTGGTCTACAGCCAGATCAAGGAAGTTCGAACCGTTCCCAGAGGTCTTGGTGCCTGGGGAGACATGGTGCTTGTGCTCAAAGACGGAGCACGGCTGGAGATGCGCTCGCTGCCTAATTTCCGCGAGATTGAGGCTTACATCCTCGAGCGGATGGCGGCACGCGCTGCAGCGCCTTCCGACAAGCCGGTCGAAGGCTTCGCCGCCTAGGCGGTTGCTGTTGCACACTGGCCCCACAACGACTCCATCAACGGGACACCCAACGTGATCGGATACATCTCCGACAACCTGCTGATCCCGATCCTGGATTTTTTCTACGGATTGGTACCCAGCTACGGATTGGCCATCGTGGCTCTCACGATTGTCATCCGCGTCGCCCTTTACCCCCTGAGTGCTGGTTCGATCCGTAGCGCGCGTCGCATGCGGATCGCCCAACCGGTGATGCAGAAGCGGCAAGCCGACATCAAGGCCCGCTACGCCAACAACATCCAGAAGCAGCAGGAGGAGTTGGGCAAGGTCATGAAGGAGTTCGGCAGTCCGCTGGCGGGATGCCTTCCCTTGCTTGTGCAGATGCCGATCCTGTTCGCTCTGTTCGCAACCCTGCGTGGATCACCGTTCGCGGATGTCCCTTACACCTTGAACCTGAAGGTTCTTCCAGCAGATCAAATCGCTGCTGTCGAGCCGAAACCGTTCAACAGTGCGAGTCATTCGATCTTCATCGGGGAGACCGATCACGTCCCAGTGATCGCAAGCCTTCCCCGTGGCACCAAATTCGGTGTTGGCGACAGTGCCACCGTCAATCTCCACACCAAAGACGGCCGGGCCTTCTCCGAGGTTTTGAGCGAACTGGATGACGCCAAGCGCTTCGCCCCGACTTGGTCGATCACCAAGGGGGAAGACATCGTTGGGGTGACTCAGGACGGAACCATCACCGCGCTGAGTGCCGGTGACGCCACGGTGGAAGCAAAAATTCCTGGTCTAGCAGCGCGCAGTGGATTCCTGTTCATCAAGGCGCTTGGTCAAGTGGGCTTCTATGCGGATGGGGCCATCAACTGGGATATCGCCATCCTGGTCGGTGGATTCGGCCTGACCCTGTTCCTGTCACAGCTGCTGTCTGGCATGGGCATGCCGGCGAACCCTCAGCAAGCCACGGCCAACAAAATCACTCCGGTGATGATCACGGGGATGTTCCTGTTCTTCCCCCTGCCGGCTGGTGTTCTCCTTTACATGGTGATCGCCAACATCTTCCAGGCCCTGCAGACCTTCATCCTGACCCGAGAGCCACTGCCGGACAACCTTCAGCAGATCTTGGATCAACAGCTCACCCAAAAGACCGTTTCCGCCACAGCAACGTCTGCTGGTGTGGTGTCGGACAACCGCCTTCCCTTCGAGCCCAAAGGGGGCAAATGATTGAAGGGCTCGAGCCAGTCCCCCTGCAGGAACTGAGGGCCTTGGGTGATGCCAAGGCCTGGACTGTGGAGGGCCAACTCGAGGACTTACCGACGCTCACTCCAGTGCGTGGTCGCATGAGTGCCGAGCATCGCGGCAACGTTCTCTCGGTCGAGGGGGAACTCTCCGCGATCGTGACCCTCACCTGTGATCGCTGCCTCGGCCAGTTCAATCAACAGCTGACCTGTCAGCCCAACGAACTGATCTGGCTGGGGGACGCCCCCCCCACCGATGGAGACCTTCAAGAGTCCGAAGACATCGCGGCCATGGATGGCCTGGTTGAGTCCCTCGATCCCCGCGGTCTGTTCGACCCACAACAGTGGGTGTTTGAGCAACTGAACCTGCTGCTGCCGGTGGTGAATCACTGCGGTCCGCACTGTCCCGGTCCCGGAGTCCCCCTGCGCGAGACATCTGACACGTCCGACCAACCGCCGGTCGACCCGCGCTGGGATGCCCTGCGGCGACTCAACCCGTCATGAACAGTGCCGAATGGAGCGATCAGCTTGATTTGCTGATCCGAGCCAGAACACCTCTGATCTGGGTGCGCAGCACCGAAGAACAGCGGGTCTATGAGCTGCTCGAGCGGTCCTGCCGGACACTCCAGCGTCGACTCTGTGATTGGAACTTCATCACCGGACTGACCGGTGTCTTGAATCAAGACGGCCTGGGCAGCCGCCAACCGATGGCCGTTCTGCAGTGGCTTGAGCAACTGGAAGAGTCAACACCCACGTTGTTGCTGGTGCGCGATTTCCATCGCTTCTGCGACGATCCGGGCATCGCTCGGATGTTGCGCAATCTGGCGACGAGCCTCCGCAACACCCCGCACACCCTTGTGCTCTGCTGCGGCGCCTGGACGCCCCCCACCGATCTCGACGAAACGCTCACGCTGCTGGACCTTCCTCTGCCGGATGGGACCGACCTGCGCGCCTTGATCAGCAGCATCGCCAGCAGCAGTGGGAATGCCCTCGCTCCAGAGGCGCTCGATGCCTTGGTGAATGCCTGCAGCGGCCTGAGCGCCATGCGCGTGCGTCAGGTCGCAGCGCGAGCTTTGGCCAAGCGAGGCCAACTGGGTGTCGAAGACCTGCAAGAGGTTCTCGAGGAAAAACGCCAAGCGATCGCCCGCAGCGAAGTGCTGGAGTTCTGCGCCACCGAAACCGGCACGGAAGCGATTGGCGGACTCGATGCCCTGAAAGCTTGGTTGGATCAACGCCAGCGAGCTTTTTCAGACGACGCCAGGCGCTTTGGCCTGCCAATCCCGAGAGGAGTGTTGCTCGTTGGGCCGCAGGGAACTGGTAAGTCCATGACGGCCAAGGCGATCGCACGCAGCTGGTCGATGCCGCTGCTGCGCCTGGATGTGGGCCGTCTGTTCGCCGGCCTCGTTGGCGCCAGTGAAGCCCGCACCCGCGAAACCATCCAACGTGCTGAAGCCATGGCGCCTTGCGTCCTTTGGATCGATGAAATCGACAAGGGATTCGGCGGCGATGGACGCAGTGACGGCGGGACCAGTCAACGCGTGCTGGCCAGTGTTCTCACCTGGATGGCAGAGAAGCAATCACCGGTTTTTGTCGTGGCGACTGCCAATGGCGTAGAGCAGTTACCCGGCGAACTGCTGCGCAAAGGGCGATTCGATGAAATCTTCCTGCTCGATTTACCGAGCATGGAAGAACGGCGCAGCATCTTGTCGCTTCATTTGAATCGCAGGCGTCCCGGACTCAACTTGCCCCTGGAGACCATCGTGAGTCGCAGTGCGGGGTTTTCGGGCGCCGAACTCGAGCAGGTGGTCATTGAAGCGATGCATCTCGCCTTTGCCGAGAGCCGTGAACTCCGCGAAATGGATCTGATCCTGGCCGCGGCTCAGCTCATTCCCCTGTCGCGAACCGCACGGGAACAGCTGGAGGCCTTGAAGGCCTGGGCCAGCAGCGGCCGCGCTCGCCCCGCCTCCATTGCGACAGGTAACGAAGCCTGACCCCAGGTAAAGAAGCCAGCTTTCGCCCAAGACGAGACCGACAGAGCTGCGTACGGTCCGCTGAGAGTCGGAAACACCCAATGAATCGCCCCAGTGACCTGACCACACAACTGGCTGTCGCCTGCCTGGGTGCTGGTGTAATCACTACCGTGGCCGTGGCTCAAGGTCAGAACCCATTGACCGCACTGGGGATCACCGTCTTCTCCGCCGTCGCGGCCGTGATGCTCGGACAGGTGATCTGATCAAGCTGCCATAGGCTGCCGGCGCTGATGCCCACGGAACCGTGCTCGACCAGCGCCTTGTGCGTGACAATCCCGATGCCATTGCCCAGGAGCTGGGTCGCAGGGGAAAAGCCGTCGACCTCACCCGACTGCAGCTGATTGCCCAGCAGCAACGGAGTCTTGAAGAGAAGCGGAGCAATCTTCAAGCCGAAGGCAATCGCATCGGCAAAGAGGTCGGCCAACGCATCAAAGGAGGGGCCGACCCCAAGGGTGACGAGGTCTCTGAACTGCGAAAGCAGGGCAATGCCATCAAGCAGAAGGTGGCTGTTCTCGAGGATGAAGAGAAGCAGCTGAGCACGGAGCTGAAGGAGCAACTGCTCAACTTCCCCAACCTTCCATCAGCTGAGTGCCCCGATGGCAAGGACGAATCAGACAACATCGAGATTCGGCGCTGGGGCTCCCCTCGAGAAGACGACGGTCTCGAGGAGCACTGGCAGATCGCCGAGCGCCTGAATCTGTTCGATACGGAACGGTCGGTACGGATCGCACAGAGTCGCTTCGTCACCTTGATCGGCCAGGGCGCACGCCTGGAGCGCGGCCTGATCAACTTCATGCTGGACCTCCACACCAGCAAGGGATACCGCGAAGTCCTCCCACCAGTGCTGGTCAATACCGCCAGCCTGACCGGATCAGGACAGCTGCCCAAATTCGCCGATGAAAGCTTCCGTTGCGCAGAAGACGATCTCTGGCTGACGCCAACAGCGGAAGTGCCGGTGACATCCCTGCATCGCGACGAAATCATTCCGGCCGACCAACTGCCGCTCCGCTACGCCGCTTACAGCCCCTGCTTCCGACGGGAAGCCGGAAGCTACGGGCGTGACACCCGTGGGCTGATCCGACTGCATCAATTCAACAAAGTGGAGCTGTACTGGTTTTGCCATCCGGACCAGTCCGGCGAAGCCCATCAACAGATCACGGCAGATGCGGAAGCCGTCTTGCAAGCCCTCGAGCTGCCTTACCGGGTGCTGGACCTCTGCACCGGCGACCTCGGCTTCTCTGCCCAGCGCACCTATGACCTCGAAGTGTGGCTGCCAGGCGCTGGCGCCTATCGGGAGATTTCCAGCTGCAGTGTGTGCGGAGACTTTCAGGCCCGACGCTCCTCCATTCGCACCAAAGAGGGCAAAAACACACGACTGGTGCACACCCTCAATGGCAGCGGGCTAGCCGTCGGACGCACGATGGCCGCCGTGCTCGAGAACGGTCAACAACCTGACGGCAGCATCCGACTGCCCAAGGCACTGGTGCCCTACGTCGGCATGGAGCTGCTCAAGCCAGAATGATCCGACGTTTTTGATCGGATGCCGATGAATGTGTTTGCGGCCCTAGGGGTTCTGGCCTTGCTGATCGTGATTCACGAAGCGGGGCATTTCTTTGCCGCAACACTGCAGGGCATCCGGGTAAGTGGCTTCTCCATCGGCTTTGGGCCAGCGCTGATCAAACGCCAACGGCGTGGGGTCACCTATGCCTTACGGCTGCTTCCCCTCGGCGGTTTCGTGGCGTTTCCGGACGACGACGAGGAGTCAACGATCGCCAGTGATGATCCAGACCTGCTCAAGAACCGACCGATTCCACAACGGGCTCTGGTGATCGCGGCAGGCGTCCTAGCCAATCTGCTGCTGGCCTTTGTCATTCTGTTCGGACAAGCCGCGCTGGTGGGACTTCCCGCCGATCCGGACCCTGGAGTGTTGGTGGTGGGGATTCAACCGGGAGGGGCGGCTGAACGCGCTGGATTGCAACCGGGGGACTTAATCCTCGCGGTCGATGACACGTCCTTGAAAGCCGGTCAAGCCGGCGTCCAGGAGATCGTGCGTCTGGTGAAGGCGGCACCGGAGCAGACCCTCGCCATCCAGCGTGAGCGCAGTGGGACGACGGAGGCGATCGCCTTAACGCCCGAGGACATGGCAGGACAAGGACGCATTGGAGCGCAGTTGCAGACGAACCTCAACGGCGCCACCAGGCCCGTCAGCGGGCCTGGTGAACTCATCAGCCACACCACGAGCCAGTTCACACGCCTGGTTCAACAGACCATCAGTGGATACGGCGGACTGATCACCGATTTCCAAACGACCGCTAGCCAAGTGAGCGGCCCGGTCAAGATCGTCGAAATGGGCGCACAGCTCAGTGAGCAGGGCGGGTCTGGACTGGTGCTGTTCATGGCTCTGATTTCGGTGAATCTCGCCGTGCTGAATGCTCTTCCCTTGCCACTGCTGGACGGCGGCCAAATGCTGCTGCTGCTACTGGAAGCCGTCCGTGGACGTCCTGTGCCGGAACGGTTTCAACTGGCCTTCGCCCAGTCCGGTTTCCTGCTGTTGCTGGGCCTGACCGTCGTGCTGATCGTCCGCGACACCAGCCAACTGTCCGCAGTCCAGCAGCTGATCAATCGTTGATCCCCCTCGGGGGTCAGTCGACCTGTAAAGTCCACTATTCGTCCATTCGTTTCTGAGAGCTGCATGGCCAAGAAGTCGATGATCGCCCGCGACGTGAAGCGCAAGAAAATGGTGGAGCGTTTTGCCGCCAAACGCGCTGCACTGATGGAGGCGTTCAATGCAGCTGAGGATCCGATGGATCGTCTGGAGATTCATCGCAAGATCCAGGCTCTGCCCCGCAACAGCGCACCCAATCGCGTCCGCAACCGTTGCTGGGCCACCGGCAAACCCCGTGGCGTTTACCGCGATTTCGGACTGTGCCGCAACCAACTCCGTGAGCGTGCTCACAAAGGCGAGCTTCCTGGCGTTGTGAAGTCCAGCTGGTGAGTCATCCGATTCAGTTGAACCGCTGAATCCGACACAACCCAACAAAAAAGGGGATTGGCCTAAAGCCATCCCCTTTTTTGTTGTGAATGGAAGCGATGAAATGCAAAAATGGATTTGACAAAGGGACATAAACCGACGTGCAAGGACAAACACAGTCGATTTCGTTTGATGGACGCGAAATCCGACTGACCACAGGGCGTTTCGCACCCCAGGCAGGGGGTTCCGTTCTGGTCGAATGCGGCGACACCGCTGTTTTGGTCACCGCAACACGCTCGTCTGGGCGCGAGGGGATTGATTTTCTGCCGCTGATCTGCGACTACGAAGAACGGCTTTATGCCGCAGGCCGCATTCCTGGTAGTTACATGCGCCGGGAAAGCCGTCCCCCAGAACGAGCCACCTTGACCGCGCGTCTGATCGACCGTCCGATGCGCCCGTTGTTCCCGAATTGGCTCCGGGATGATCTCCAGGTTGTGGCCACATGCTTGTCCCTGGATGAGCGGGTTCCTGCAGACGTGCTGGCGGTTACTGGCGCCTCCATTGCCACCCTGCTAGCCAAGATTCCCTTCAACGGGCCGATGGCAGCGGTTCGTGTTGGCCTGCTGGGCGATGACTTCGTCTTGAACCCCAGCTACCGGGAAATTGAGCGGGGCGACCTCGACCTCGTTGTCGCAGGCACACCCGACGGTGTGGTCATGGTCGAAGCCGGGGCAAACCAACTTCCCGAGCAGGATGTGATCGAAGCGATCGACTTCGGCTACGAAGCGATCTGCGAACTGATCAAAGCCCAGCAGAACCTGCTCAAGGATTTGGGCATCGAGCAGGTGAAGGTGGAGACCCCTGAGCAGGACAACACAGTTCCTGCCTTCCTGGATAAAAAGTGCAGCAAGGCCATCGGTGGCGTGCTGAAGAAATTCGACCAGACCAAGGAAGAACGCGACAGCGCACTGGATGTCATCAAGGCGGAGGTCGCCGAAACCATCGCTGCGCTCAAAGATGACGATGCAGTGAAGCAGGCCGTGTCCGCCAATTCGAAGCTGCTGGGTAACAGCTTCAAGGCGCTGACCAAAACCCTGATGCGCCAGCAGATCCTCAAAGACGGCAAGCGTGTTGACGGCCGGGGGCTGGACGAAGTCCGTCAGATCAGCGCCCTCGCAGGTGTGCTTCCCCGTCGGGTCCATGGTTCCGGCCTGTTCCAGCGCGGTCTGACCCAGGTCCTCTCCACAGCAACCCTTGGCACACCCAGTGATGCTCAGGAAATGGATGACCTGCATCCCAACACCGAGAAGCTGTACCTGCACCACTACAACTTCCCGCCCTACTCCGTCGGGGAGACCCGTCCGATGCGCTCCCCTGGCCGGCGTGAAATCGGCCACGGAGCATTGGCTGAGCGCGCCATCCTCCCTGTGCTGCCAGCCAAGGACACCTTCCCGTACGTGGTGCGCGTCGTTAGTGAGGTGCTCAGCTCGAACGGCTCCACGTCAATGGGATCGGTCTGCGGCAGCACCCTGTCGCTGATGGATGCCGGTGTCCCCCTGAAGGCACCCGTGAGTGGCGCCGCCATGGGCCTGATCAAGGAAGGTGATGACGTCCGGATCCTCACGGATATCCAAGGCATCGAAGACTTCCTTGGCGATATGGACTTCAAAGTCGCCGGCAGTGAGAAGGGCATCACGGCCCTTCAGATGGACATGAAGATCACCGGTCTGTCGGTGAAAACCATCGCTGAAGCAGTCAACCAAGCACGCCCAGCCCGTCTTCACATCCTCGAGAAAATGCTCGAGGCCATCGACACACCACGGGAAGGGCTGTCTCCCCATGCTCCGCGTCTGCTCAGCTTCCGCATCGACCCCGAGCTGATTGGCACCGTGATCGGCCCCGGCGGCCGCACGATCAAAGGGATCACGGAGCGGACCAACACCAAGATCGACATCGAGGACAGCGGCATTGTCACCATCGCGTCCCACGATGGTGCTGCGGCTGAAGAAGCTCAGAAGATCATCGAAGGCCTCACCCGCAAGGTGAATGAGGGCGAGGTGTTCTCTGGATCAATCACCCGCATCATCCCGATCGGCGCGTTCGTCGAGATCCTCCCCGGCAAAGAAGGGATGATCCACATCTCCCAACTCTCTGAAGCCCGGGTTGAGAAGGTCGAGGATGTGGTGAAAGTGGGAGACGAGGTCACGGTCCGCGTTCGCGAAATCGACAACCGCGGACGGATCAACCTCACACTCCGCGGTGTTCCCCAGAGTGGCGATGCCGCAGAGATCGAACCTCAGCCCACCCCTGTGGCACCGCTGACCTGATCAGACCTGAAAGCCGGGATCAATGTCAGCCATCGCCCGCGTCGCACGCTCTCCGAGCTCGGCGTGGGCTTTTCCATGGCTGGCAATCAGGCAACCAGCCTGACGCACATCGCCAGTGTTGTACGTGAGATCGGCCTGATCGGCATGGGTGAAGCGACCACCGGCAGCCAACAGCACAGCCTCTGGGGCAGCCATATCCCAGTCTTTAGGAGCACTCTTACCCGAGAGAGAGACATACAGATCCGTCTCACCCCGGAGAATTGTGGCCACTTTGCAGCCGACACTCCCCACCGCTTTCGACCCACCCAGGCCCAAGGCCTTGATGAGGTTCTCCAAGCGATCATCACGATGGCTGCGGCTGGCCACGAGGATCAGATCAGACAAGGCTGTGCGCTCACTGAACCGCACCGGTGAACGTTGGCCCTCGCGGTCTTCACACCAGGCGCCCTGCCCAACAACCCCGAACCAGAGTTCATCGGCTTCCGGCAGCAACACAACACCCAGCACCGGACGCTGGCCCCGCACCAGAGCCAGATGCACGGCGTACTCCCCGGTGCCTTGCAGAAAATCCTTGGTGCCATCAAGCGGATCGAGAATCCAGAGCCACTCCGCCGGCAACGGCTCCCCCTCGGTGAGCTGCTCCTTGGCGGTTTCCTCACTGAGCAGAGTCCAACCGGCATCCGGGAAGGCCGCCGAGAGACCGTCCAGCAGCCACTGATTCACCGCAAGATCAGCGGCCGACACAGGCCCTTCTCCGCCATCATCAACACTGAGCGCCTTCGGAAACCCGTGGGGAGGCTGCTCTCCACGGGCATAGGCCCGGAGAATATCCGCTGAGCCCCAGCTGAGACGCCGCAGCTCAGCAAGCAGATCCTCCTGATTAACGCCGGCGGGCAGAACATCTGAGCTGGCCATGGATCACCTGAAGGGGATCGCCATTGTGATGGAACGCCCTGCAGGTCTCAGCTGACGCCACAATCAGAACAGTCCCACCGAGCCGGCAGAGGTGTCTCCCAAGCAAGGCCAGGAACCCGTTGCCGGAACGCTTTACCTGGTTGGCACACCGATCGGCCATCTCGGTGACCTGTCCCCACGGGCCAAAGCCGTCCTGAGCACAGTGGACGTTATCGCCTGTGAAGACACGCGCCACAGCGGTCAACTGCTCAGCAGCCTGAACGCCCAGGGGCAGCGCCTGTCGTTCCATCAACACAACACACGAACACGCTTGCCACAGCTGCTGGCCTTACTGGAGAACGCGCAAAGTCTGGCCGTGATCAGTGACGCCGGACTGCCCGGCATCAGCGACCCCGGAGAAGAACTCGCGGCAGCGGCGCGATTAGCCGGACATCCGGTGATCTGTGTGCCGGGCCCCTGCGCTGCCACAACGGCCCTGGTCAGCAGTGGGCTGCCAAGTGGGCGGTTCTGCTTCGAAGGCTTCTTGCCGGCGAAGGGACGTGAGCGCAAGGCTCGCCTTCAGCAGATCGCCCAAGAGAGCAGAACCTCGGTGTTGTACGAAGCCCCCCATCGGCTTCTGCAGCTTTTAGGAGAACTGGATGCTCTTTGTGGAGGTGATCGCGCGATTCAGATCGCCCGGGAACTCACCAAACGGCACGAAGAACAGATCGGGCCGGACATTGCGTCAGCCTTGCAGCATTTCGGCGCCCACCGCCCCCAAGGGGAATTCACCGTGGTTCTTGGCGGAGCATCACCAGCCCCATCCACAGCGCCGAGCGAACAGGAGCTGCTGGCTCGGCTGCAGGATCGTCTGGATGCTGGCCGTAGTGCGCGGGATGCCGCGAAGGATCTGGCCCAGGAAACGGGGCTCTCCCGGCGAGAACTCTATGGATTGCTGCACCAACAGGGATCAGACTGAAGCGAATCTGATCTCCTCTGGATGCTGCTCCGCCTGCGTCTTGTGCTGCTGAGCCTCGGCAGTGGTGCCGTCCTGCTGATGCTCCTCTGCCTGGGAGCTCAGAATCTCAATGAGCGTCACCAACTCCAGCTGGGCCCGCTCCGTTCAGTGGCCTTGCCCAGCGGCTTCCTGGTCGGTGTGGCGCTGGTCATCGGCGTGATCAGCGGAGGAAGCAGCGTTGCCGTGCTGATGCCGGATCAGGACGACTGATTCGAATCCAAAGCAATCAAGGTGCCGTCAAGCACCAAGCGGGTAATTCCACGCGCCAGCAAAAACGAGCTGGTTCGTATGAACACCTCGGTATCGGGAACCTTGATCACCCGTTGATTGCGACTGCACTGCCGTTTGGCCGCTCGAGGACTCGCATAGAGGTAAAGGCCCTTCAACTCCTGCTCCACGGCACTGAGTGAACCCATGTCTGGAAACTCTCGCAGAGGCCTGGCGTCCAACTCCACCACCTTGTCGACGAGCATGTAAGCGCTGGTGGGCAAGACGCCAACAGACAACGGAATGGGTAGGGCTTCGGAATGAGCTGTCAATCCATCGTCTGTGGTCAGCGGCACCAACTCCAAGAACGAATCAGTGGCCGTCAAGTCGACCTCCGAATCCGCGTCAACCAAATCCTCAACGGAATCGACATCGCCACCCTCACCACCGAAATCATCGGCATCTTCAAGCGCAAGAGTGCTCTCTGAAGCGGGAGCGGGGTCCTCGCGTTGAGGAGACTCCATCTCCTCCGCAGCAAGCGCGGCTACGGGCATACGCTGACGACTGGCCTTCAACGCGGCGTAGGCCTCTGCTGGAAGCAGTGCCTTGACGGTGCGCGTCACAGTGTTGGGGCTGCAGCCAAAGGCATGAGCCAATGCCGCCGTGCTTTCACCTGATTTGTAGCGACCGACAAGATCCTGTTTGTCGTTGTCACTGAGACGACGCGGTGCCATCCCTTCGCTGCCTCCGCATAGCTCTTAACCTTAGTGGCTCCAGCCACCAGCCTTGGCACCTTTCCCCAAGCAACTGGCAAACTGCACCGGTCTGCTCCCTTAGCTCAGCTGGATAGAGCAACTGCCTTCTAAGCAGTCGGTCGATGGTTCGAATCCATCAGGGGGCGTTCATCACAGACAAACGTCTCATCCAATTCTCAAGCAACGACTGATCCGTCGCCACACACTGAGCGGAGTAGCGACCGGGACCATGACGTTCGCAGTGGATGGATTTGCTAAAGCATCCAAACGACACAGCATGCCTGGGGGCATCTGGATCGCAGCTGTGGTATGCACCCTGATCACGCCATGCATGATCGGCATTGCCATGAGCCAGAAACTCCATGACTGGCCTGTCAACACGAGCAGTTTTCGTCTGTGGTGAACGGGGACTGTGATGAGTGCAGCTTTAACCGTTCACCAGGGAGTCATTGAGCGATGAGCGCACGAATCTTGCGCTTGATCCGAACTGTGGCGGGCTTCAAAGCGCAAGCCAGGGCATGAAAGGGTCGATGGGTTCCTTCCACCACCAGACTTCCCATTGGCTCTGCGTGCGCTGTGTCGATCTTCATGGTGCTTTCGATGGTCAGGCAACCGTCGGCCTGTCTCGTGCAAATGTCGCGGATCACGGCATGCGAGCAACACCCCTTTTTGGTGACAACCAGACCCAAGACTGACCACAAGAAAGCGAAAAGACGAGTCTCAATTGAATCCCGCGAGAGTTCAATCGAGACCACAGCTTGATTGCTCAGGAAAAGAACTCAGCGATCACTTCTTGCGGCAGTACCCCGCGCCGACGTTCATCCAGCCGCTCTCGCAGGGCTGCCCATTGGTCAGCCTCATCTCGTAATACACGGGCGAGACACAGGTCGTTTTTAAGGTATTCACATACCCCAAAGGACACTGATCGTGACCAGCAGCCTTAGGAATGCGCTTTTGCGCGAAAGACTCAGCTGGAAATAACAGCATCACAACGCCAAGCCCCAGCAAAACCTTTGCCATGTTCAAGAACAATCTAAGGATCAATCATATGAACACCGGATCAATTTTCAAGCATGAATAAGCCCGATTGCGCTCAAGAACTTGACGGGAGACCATCATTGACTCCCGCCAAAAGCTGGTCTAGTCGGCGACGATTCACGCCAAAGTCGCTTTCCCCCAGCCTCGACTCAGAGCGGAGCTCCACACTCCTTGCACCCTGATCCAGCGCAAGCTCCACATCATCCGCAAATCCAAACAACGCGCTGGTCGCCACCGCATGCACATAAGCCTCATCGGACGTGAGTCGCTGCGTCCGTGGCATCGCATCAAGACTGCGTTGCAGGGCCCTAAACAAACCAACTGGATCGTCACTCACCAACTGCAATCGCGCACAGTGCTGAGGCTGAGAACAAGCCCGCAAGTGCCCCTGCTGAACGCCCAGATCCTGCGGCAATGGACCAGCGAAATGGAACACCATCACCACGGCCAAGAGCGACGAGAGCAAACCGCACAACATCAGAACCACTCCTTGGCCACCGCCAATCGCTGCTTTAGCTCCTGCTCTGAGGCGCGCTGGAGGATGGCACTCTCAATCCCCAGCAGCGTTTGCACGCTGTTGCCACCGTATTTGGCTTGCCCACGAAAACGGCGGTAGGCATCCAGAAGCAAAACCCTGGACTCTTCCAAAGAAATCCAGGAGTGCGCTGAGCACAAGCTCCTGACGCAGTCGTCCAGACTTAATCTCATCTTTAGACAATTAGCAGATCGCCCTCCCGCTGCCAAAGTGGCGATGAGTGTGGCCAGGGTCTGAGCTGATGGCGTACGAAACACCGCCAGCCGAAACACGGCTCTGCGCCAGCTGTGGGCGCTCCCTCTCTCTGAATTTTTTCGGCCTCGACAGCGACGAATGCCGTTCGTGTGAACAGCGGCAGCGTCCTGTCTCAAACGACGAACCAGAACCACGCGCCTAGGAGCTCAAGGCAGCGTTGAGGACGGCAGCTCAAAGGGCTGAACATCGACATGATCAACCAGCGTGACCTCGGTGGCTCCGGCCAGATAAGCCACGGGGACCCCATCAATCAGCACATCGGTTCCATCACGCCCCGCTAACACTTCAATCCCCTTCAAACTGCGATCAAACACCAAGACGTCAAACCTTGGCGAGAAATCAGCGACCGTGACAAACGCCCCCGGATCCGCAGCAATCCAGAATTGATCGCGTCCGGGCCCACCTTTGAGCCGATCCGGCCCCGCCGCACCGGCATAGAGAACGTCATCGCCCCGGCGACCGTTGAGCCGATTCCCTGCGGCATTCCCGATTAACCAGTCATCCCCACGTCCACCGGTGGCGTCCTCAATGACGCAGATCCCAGCTGACTCTCCAACAGCATGGCCATCCCAGTCATGGGCAATGGTGAATCCCCCGTACACCCCCTGCACGCGACTGAGGAAGCCACCGGCGGACGAACTCAGATCCAGCGTTGCATTGCGCAGATCAATGGTGACCGGAGCAGACGCGCGAGAGGCATCGATGCGATCACGTCCTCCGCTATCCCAGATGCTGCGCCAGCCGACACCGTCCCTGTTATCGACTGGCAACCGATAGACGTCATTCCCGGCAGCAACGTCAGGATTAATGCCGTACATCCACTGCAAGGCGGCAATGTCCAAGGCCCCGGGGGTTTGCAGAAACCCAAAGGCCTCTGCCTTGGAGGGGACTGCACCATGAGGGGCCTTCTGATCGACGTAGGTGAGCTGCGTCCAGGGCTGGGCGTTCTGGCCATGCAACCCGGCATCGCGATAGAGGTTCGATCCGCGGGTCAACCCGGGGAAACGTGGTTGCCCCTCGCTCCCTCGGTCGTGGGGATGCTTCAACCCAACCGCGTGGCTGAGTTCATGCAAATAGGTGAGGCCATGGAAACTTCCGGGTGCAATCGAGTGACGCGACTCACCCTTGGCACTGCGATAGGCCGACCAGTTGATGGCAACTAACCCTTCGTCGGCACCACTTCCTGGGGTGTAACTGAAGCCGTAGGCCCCGTCGGCGGCCGCTGCATCCAGGTTGTAAAACCAAATCTCAACGTTGTTGTCGTTGTCGTCGCCTCGATCGACGAAACGCAATCCACTCACCTGCTCAATGGCAGCGATGGCCTCCAGCATCAACACCCGTTCTTCAGCACTCCAGCCCCAAGAGGGATAGCCGGCAAACAAACCGCCGGGTTGATCGGCCGTAGACCCAATAAAGGTGAAGCCAATCTCGGGTGATGCTGTGGTGACTCCCCAGCGAGCACCATCGATCAGGCCATCGATCCAAGGATTCCCAGAACGAGAAACCCGAACAGCGTCTTGATAGGCCAGATCAGATGGAGCAATGGTGTCGGTTTAGCGCAGGATTGCGGATTCGCTCAACAGCACAGGTCCATCCACGACATCATCAATGAACGGTTGAAGATTCGGTCCGTCATGCAGACGCCCCGCCCCATCAATGACCCAACGAGCGGGTTGGTCAGTCTGCTCGCCATCGCTCTGAGCGCCCTGCTTTTGGTTGGCCAGGCCCTATTCATCGTTCCAGCTGGAAAGGTCGCCGTGGTGACCACCCTCGGCAAAGTCAGCGGAGGGTCAAGACTCCCCGGCCTGAACCTCAAAATCCCCTTTGTGCAATCGATTTACCCCTTCGATGTACGCACCCAGGTTCGCCCCGAAGAGTTCGCGACACTGACCAAAGACCTACAGGTCATTGAAGCCACAGCAACGGTCAAATATGCCGTGCGCCCCGATGAAGCGGGTCGGATCTACCGAACCATTGCAAGCAATGACCGCGAGATTTACCCCCGAATCATTCAACCGTCTCTGCTGAAAGCACTCAAATCCGTCTTTTCGCAATACGAGCTGGTCACAATCGCCACGGAGTGGAATGACATTTCAGCGTTGGTGGAGCGCACCATTGCTGAAGAGCTCACCAAATTCGATTACGTGGAAGTGAGAGGTCTCGACCTCACAGGGCTTCAGATCGCAGAAGAATATCGTGCCGCAATCGAACAAAAACAGATTGCTGAGCAGCAATTATTGCGCGCTCAAACCGAGGTGAAAATCGCTGAACAGGAAGCTATTCGCTATGAAACACTGAACCGAAGCCTGGATGATCAGGTGTTGTTCAAGTTATTCCTCGATAAGTGGGACGGCCAAACAGAGGTGGTTCCAGCGTTGCCTGGGACCCCTGGCGGGACACCTCCTGTCATCGTCGGTCGACGCAGTTAAACGCGAAGCCTCGTGGAGCGAACCCAGAACGACCTGCTGGAAGAAGGCCATCGGCTGGATGAGCTCCATCGCAGCTACGACGCTGATGCTGATTTGAATCAGCCGTTCATCATTCAGACCATCGGCTCCAGCATGATTGCCACGTTTGGCCTGGTTGCCAACAACCCGGCGGTGATCATCGGGGCGATGGTTGTCGCCCCTTGGATCCTGCCGCTGAGAACAACGGTGTTCGCGATCCTGGCTTCTGACTGGCGCCTGATGCGAGAAGCTCTCACCACTCTGCTGGTGGGGGCGATGATCTGCCTGAGCCTCTCGTTCGTGCTCGGCCAGATTGCTGACTACAGAGGCTTGCTCATTCCCGGGGCATTCCAATCGGAACTGATTGGTCGCCTGAGCCCGTCGATGCTGGATCTCGGCATCGCCCTCGTCGCCGGCGCCATCGCGACCTACGCCAAGGTTCGAGCCGATGCCGTGAGCGCCATGGCTGGCACCGCCATCGCCGTGGCGCTGGTACCGCCGGTTTGTGCCGCTGGCCTTACGGCGTCTATGGCCGATTGGAGCCATGCCATGGGAGCTGGCCTGCTATTTGCAGCCAACTTCCTGGGCATTTTGATGGGCGGTATCGCTGTACTGAGCGCCCGCGAACGCTATCTGCGTCAAAAGTTGCTGAAAAGCCGTCGAAGCAAGGTTGCTTTGTTAACAGCCTTCCTGCTCAGCATCGGCATCCTGACTCCGTTATATGAAGGCACCAGACAACAACGTCGTCGCCTTCAAACCCAACAAGTCAAAGATAAAACTGAGGAAATCAGACGCGACGTAGAGTTCCTCATTGCTGAATTTCTGAGACGCAAAACACTCACGTTTAACGCCAACCTAGCCAGCGTTTCCCTCGATCTCACCAAACCTGGAACCACTCGGATCATTGATGTGGCTGTTTACGCCACCGAACCAGGGATTCCAAGTTTCGAGCAGGTTGAGCAGGTGCAAGCGTTGATCAACCAACGCATCGGCCAACCGTTGAATGCAAGCTTTCAATTGCGTGTCCAACGGATACCGATCACGGTGGTCAACGGCAGTGAACAGCAAACCACTCTCAGCCTGAACGAGCAGCGTGACAACGTTGAAGAGCGCCTCAAAACCCTTGAACAACAACTCAAGACTCTGCGCTCAACACAACTGGATGATCCCATCGTTGACAAGGCCGATCAGCCGTCAGTTCAGCCGGATGCCAACATCGTGGATGAAGAAGCCTTGGAGCAAGGTATGTAAAACGTCAAAACACCACCCAAGCCCATGCAGAACGTGATGAGCGAGGCACTGCTCTTGCAGAGGTCAGATCGCTGAATAAGCCTAAAGAGTCATCGACACAACCGAGCATTGACCATGGAGGCCTGACGATGACCGAGCGAAGCCGCTTTTGCAAGATCAACACACGCATCCGCGTCTTGACCAAGCCCAGCTTTAGACAACGCGCGGTTGAAGTAAAAGTTGGCAAAGCCTGGGGAGATCTCAATCGCCTGGTCAAAATCCCGGATTGCCTCCTGATAACGGCCGAGATCGGAAAGAGAATTACCTCGATTACCGTAAGCAATCGCCAGATCTGGCTGGAGCTTAATGGCTAGGGTGTAATCACTAATCGCAGATGTTGCATCTCCCAAGGCCCTGCTAATAGCGCCTCTATTAACATAAGCAATCGTCAACTTTGGATTGAGCTTCAAAGCCTGATCACAATCAGAAAAAGCATCTTTGAGTTGTCCTAGCTGCAGTTTTATTGCGCATTTATTGGCATGTGCCTTGGCGAGACTCGCATCCAAAGCCAATGCATCATTGCAATCGCCGAGCGCTGATTGGTACTGCCCCAACGACACTTTGGCACTGCATCGATTCAGGTAAGAAGGAGCGAAGCCAGGGGCTTTCTCAATGGCACGATCACAATCCTTCGTCGCCTCAGCAAAGTTACCCCGACTCAACTGAATCGTGCAGCGGTTGTAGAACGCTATAGCCAAAGAAGGGTCAACCTGGATGGCCTTGTCGCAATCATTCCAGGCTCGTTCGTAATAAGAGACATCGGACATAGCTTCGGCAAGCTGGATGAAAACCCCACAGCGGTTCATCCGTGCCAATGCATGATTGGGATTCTCCCGAATCACACGATCAAAAATCACAACTGCACCGTTGTAATCACCAGACAGAAATTTGCGAAAGCCTTCCTCCACCTGCTGATCAGCTTCAGCCCTCGCCGGCAAAGGCACAACTGAGAGTGCTGCGATCACAGCCAATGGGGATAGAACGTTCAGAAATCCACCGCCTGCATGTCTTGGATAATCCGTGCCTCAACTCTATGCATTGAGCCGAGCTTCACAAGACGAAGGCATCACAAGGCCGGGGGAAGATCCATCGGCAGCAAACATCAACAAAAAGCCCCCACCTTTCGGCGGAGGCTTTGCGATTCAGTTGATCTGAATC